>WFRP01000181.1 GCA_015486505.1 Pseudomonadota bacterium
CAGGACTTTCCCAGCAAAAGCAGCGACCGCGATCAGCTGACCCGCAACCTAGACGGTTCGGTCGATCTCTATTTCGGCCCCCGGCCGCCGGCGGGCCGGAAGAAGAACTGGATAAAGACCGTCCCCGGCCAGGGCTGGTTCGCGATCCTGCGCCTCTACGGCCCCCTGGAACCGTGGTTTGACAAGAGCTGGAAGCCGGGCGACTTCGAGCTGCTGCAGTAATCTCAGCGCTTGAAATAGAACTTGATAATGATGGAAGAAAATCAACTGAACAATTATTGGTAACCGGAAGTCGATTATGAAAACTTTATGTACCGAACAATCCCCCGGCCGTAACCGGGAAACGCTTAAACTCCGGGCGGCGGCCCTGGTTATAACTTTTCTGGTTTTCCTGTTCCCGGCCGCAAACGGCCGAGCGGCGACTTTGCTGCCTTCCTGGAACGACAGCCCGCGCCGGCAGGCGATTATCAGCTTTGTTGCCGCGGTGACCGATCCCCGGAGTCCGGATTACGTTGTTCCGGAAAAACGGGTCGCTGTATTTGATAACGACGGCACCTTGTGGTCAGAAAAACCGCTTTATTTTCAGATGTTTTTCGTCTTCAGCCGGATCCGGGAGCTGGCCCCCCAACATCCCGAATGGCGCCGGCAGCTGCCTTTTAAGGCGGTGCTGGAAAACGACCGCAAGGCTTTGCGGAAATGCGGTCTTGAGGGCCTCAAACAGCTGCTGGCGGCTTCCCGGGCCGGGGCCGGGGATACGGAATTTGCCGCCGCCGTCCGGGGCTGGGCCGCCCGGGCCCGCCATCCCCGCTGGCACCGGCCTTTTACCGAACTTGTCTTTCAGCCTATGCTCGAACTTTTGTCTTATCTGAAAGACAACGGCTTTACCTGTTTTATTGCTTCCGGCGGCGGGGTCGATTTTATGCGGGTTCTGCTGCCCGGAATCTATAACCTTCCGCCCTGGCGAATTATCGGCTCCTACCCCGAGACCGTCTATCGGGACGGCGCGGTTGTAAGATTGCCGAAACTTGCCTTTCTTGATAACGGCCCGCAGAAACCGGTGGCCATCGCCCGGCAAATCGGCGTGCGCCCGCTTTTGGCCTGCGGCAACTCCGACGGCGATCTCGAGATGCTCCAGTACACGGCCGCCGGCAAGGGGCCAAGGTTGGCGCTCTATATCCATCACACCGACGCTGTCCGGGAATACGCCTACGATCGAAAAAGCCGTATCGGCCGCCTTGCCCGGGGGCTTGACTGCGCGGCCAAAAACAATTGGCCGGTTGTCGATATGAAACAGGACTGGCGGGTTATCTATCCGGCAGAAAAACCGGCCGCCGACTGAGCCGGGTTTGGATCTTCGAAAAAAATAGTGACTTCAGGCGGGAAAATTGCTAGGAAGAAGTTGGAGAGCGGAACCCGCTGGAGAAAATCATGACCTTTCTATCCAATTTTTGTCTGAATCAGACCTTTTCCGACCCCTGGGAATTTGAGAAAATCGTTCCTTATTGGGACTTTGAGCAACGGCAGATTTCCGCGGGCCGCTATTTCAACCGGACTCTGGGCTTTCACACGCCCCGGCTGCAGATGAGTGTCGTGCAGTTGTCGGTGGGAATGCTCGAGCGGGGCAGTATTGAACCCGGGACCACGATGATTGGTATGCCGGTGGGCTTGGTCGGCCCTATTTATTATTGCGGCCGGGCTCTTGGTGAAGATGAAATTCCGACCCTGTTCAGCGGCGCTGAATACGAGATCGTTACCCATGACGCCAACAATCTGCTTTCGGTTCTGGTGGACTGTGAGCTTTTGGAACAAGAGGCCCGGCTCCAGACCGGTCATTCATTTTCCGAACTGGTCAAGGGTCAGCGGCTGCTCATGTCCCGGGAAGAAAAAAAACGGCGGGGTTTGCTTTTGCTCCGGTCATTGTTTGGCTTTTTGCAGCGCGAAACTGAGCTGACGGCGGCAGCTCAGCTCATTCTCGAAAAAGAGATCCTGGAGATTATTTTCAGCGGTCTCGATGACCGGAGCCGGAAATTTCGGCTTAACCCCTCTTTGCGGGCCGCCCGCCGGGCCCGCGATTATATCCATCTCAACCTCAGAAAAGAGATCTCCATTACCGATATTTGTACGGCCGTCGGCTGCAACCGCCGCACCCTGTATCATGGTTTCCGGGAGCGTTACGGTATGTCCCCTCTAAGGTATATGACGGTTCTTCGGCTCAACGAGGTCCGTTGCCGGTTGTCCCGGGAGCCGGTCTACGGCCGGATTACCAAAGTGGCAATGGACTGGGGTTTTTTTCATCTGAGCCGCTTTACCAGCCAGTATAGTCAGCTTTTTCAGGAAAAACCCAGCGAAACCGTCAAATTGTATTCCGCTCAACGCCCGCCGGCCGGAGACCCTGATTTGCCGAAATCCCCGCAAGCGGTTCTCCTCCCCGCCCCGAACCCGGCAGCGTTTACGCCTTTCTCGTTTTAAGACGACGGTTTTTACCCTTATCTTTAGTACCTTACAGGTCATTTTCGGTTTGAAAAAACAAGAAAATGTTCTGATAAGAGCACTTATTTGCGCCCAACGGAAGTGCCCTTGGGGTGCGACCAGCGGATTGCCCCTGGGTGCGGGCCGCAAAGCTTAGTTTGGATTGCGGGAGTTTGTTCCCGCATTAGTACCTTACAGGTTATTTTCTGCACTAAAAAACAAGATTTAATAATCAGAAAATGTTCTGATAAGAGTACTTATTTGCGGGCCACAAAGCCCTGTTTGGGTTGCGGGATCTGTTCCCGCATTAGTATTTATTCATTTAAAGCCTGAGAGCGGGCGCGGCTTTTCTCCGCCATAAGTCAGGATTTCTATTCTTCCAGCCATATAAATTCGCGAAAAAAAATTCCCTCGCGGGCAAAAAAATTGTTTTTTTTGCACTTTTAGGCTATTGTCGGCCAGGATTAATGAGTTATAAGAATTGGCCAGGTCAGGGGGAAGATCGGCGAAGCCGGTTTCAGGCTTTGTTTTTTCAGGCTTTATAAATTTTCAATTCTTGAGATGTATTAATTTTTGTTAAGAAGGAGGGGGCGATGAGACAGAAAACTTTGATGATGATTATGGCCGGGCTGGTTATGGTTCTGCCGGGGGTGTTGCTTTTTCCGGGCAGCAGCCTGGCTGTGCAGACCAATCTGGGCAAGGATACGGTGCTTGATGTGGCGACCACCCTGCGCTGGGGCGGGGCCTGGCGGGTCAAGGACCGGGATTCCAAACTGGTCAGTGATATCAACAGTGATGACGGCGACCGCAACTTCGACAAGGGCGATATGATCAATAACCAGTTCAGCGCCATCATGGATATCGAACTGCGTTACAAGGATACCTACGGTTTCTTTCTTCGGCCCAAGGCCTTTTACGATTTTGCCTACCGCGACGGTAACAGCAACAACTCGCCGATCACCAACAACAATGGTCCGGTCTGGGGCGGCCCGCTGCATGACAACGATGATTTTATGGATCAGACCAAGGATCAACTGCGCGACAAGGTCGAGATTCTCGATGCTTACGCCTACGGCGAATTCAATCCCCTGGGTCACGCTTTCAACCTCAGGGTCGGCCGCCAGGTGGTCAGCTGGGGCGAGAGCATCTTTCTGCTCAACAGCATTTCCAGCGCCCAGAGTCCGGTTGACGCCACCGCGGCCCACAATCCCGGGACTGAGCTTCGGGATATCTTCCTGCCCGTGGGCCAGGTCTACGGCCAGCTCGATCTGAGCGAAAATCTCACCCTGGAGGCCTATTATCAATGGGAATGGGATGAAAACCGCATCGATGAAGCCGGTTCCTATTTCAGCACTGACGACTATCTGTTCCGGGCTGGCAAGCGCTACCTGGTGCCGGTTGACCTCAGTTACGGTCTGGCCGCCTCGATTGATTCCACCGGCCGCGACCTGGCCAAAAACAGCGGCCAGTGGGGGGCCGCTCTGCGTTACCTGGTTCCGTCCCTGGACGATACCGAATTCGGGCTTTATTACATCAATTACCATGACAAGATGCCGGAATTGATCGGCAGTTTCAGCGGCGGTACCCCGTATCTGGACTGGACAACCCTGGTTCCGGGGCCGGACGGTGAACTCTTAAACCTGGTCGATAGTTCGTCGTACAAGATTAAATACGCGCAGAATATTCATCTGGTCGGTGCCAGCTTCGGGACCGTGCTGTTTGATACCAACGTCAGCGGCGAGGTCAGTTACCGTTCCAATCAACCGGTAATGGTGGCCGATCCCAATAATATTCTCGAGTTCAGTTACAACCGGGCCCATGTTCTTCAGGGACAGGTTTCCTTTATTCATATCATGAGCCAGCGTCTGGCGTTGATCTGGGATGATGCCACCCTGCTGGGTGAAGTCGGCTTCAACCGGGTGGACGGTGAGGATGGCGACCTGATTGACGACAGCTTTGCCTGGGGGGGGACGGTCGAGCTTGATATGACCTGGTTCAATCTGTTGCTGCCGAAACTGGATTTGACTGTTCCCGTGGTCTATCAGTTCAACCCGCATGGCACCTCGCCGGTGCTGGGGACCTTTTCCGAGCACAACGACAGCCTCGGTGTCAGTCTCAACTTTACCTATCGCAGCGTCTATCAGGTCGGCTTCGGCTATACCACCTATATCGGCAAGCCGGAAGACAATAAGTTGACCGACCGTGATTTTGTTTCGATGAATTTTAAGTATACATTCTAATGCGGGAACAGACTCCCGCAACCCAAAAGGAAGTTACTGGCCCGCACCCAGGGGCACTTCCGATGGTCGCACCCCAAGGGCACTTC
>WFRP01000182.1 GCA_015486505.1 Pseudomonadota bacterium
AAATAACCTGTAAGGTACTAATGCGGGAACTTATCCCGCAACCCAATTGGGCCTTTGCGGCCCGCAAATAAGTACTCTTATCAGAACATTTCTTGTTTTTTTGAACAAGAAATAACCTGTAAGGTACTAATCAGTCGAGCTGACGGCGGATGAAGGTCGGGATTTCGATGTCATCGATACCGCCGGAAAACTCGGTTTCGGAGCCGACTACTTTTTTCATCATCTGAGGAATATCCTGAATATCATCTAATTTGAGATCGTAAGATTTGCCGTCGTAATCGGCGCGATTGCCGCTGTCAACCGCCTCCAAACCCCGGGCTTTGGCCGCGGCTTCTTCCTGCCGGGCCTGAAAAGCGGGACGGTCATAATTTTCGCGGCGCGCCGCGGCGGTGCCGATCGGATATTTGCCGCCTAAGCCCAATCCGGGACCGCGCACAGCGCTGCTTCGCACCGTGGCACTAACGGTCGCAGCATGGCTCTGAACCGAATCAAAACCGGTGGCGATCACCGTAATCCGCAAATTATCACCGAGAGAATCATCGAGGACCACCCCGAAGATAACATCGGCGTCTTCGTGGGTCTCTTCCTGAATCAGGCTCGCGGCTTCGTCAATTTCATGCAGGGTTAACTCTGAAGCGGCGGTGAAATTGATAATAACACCACGGGCGCCCTGAATACTTAAATCCTCGAGCAGGGGTGAAGCGATAGCCAGCTGCGCGGCTTCCAGAGCCCGGTTCTCTCCGCTGGCCATACCGGTACCCATTAAGGCCATACCGGTATTACCCATAATCGTTTTCACATCCTGAAAATCAAGATTGATCTGGCCGTGAACATTAATCAAATCAGAGACACTGCGCACCGCCTGCAAAAGCACATCATCGGCCGTCTTGAAAGCATCGACCGCGGTCGTATCCTTGCTGACGGTATTAAGCAAACGCTGATTCGGAATCGTAATCAGCGCGTCAACGTTCTCGCGTAATTTCTCCAGACCCGCTTCCGCTATCCGCATCTTTTTCTTGCCTTCGAAATTAAACGGCTTGGTTGCGACCCCGATTACCAAAGCCCCGGACTCACGCGCGAGCCGGGCCACCACCGGTGCGCCGCCGGTTCCGGTACCGCCGCCCATCCCGGCGGTCACAAAAACCATATCCGAGCCACTGATCAACTCGGTAATCTGATCGGCATCTTCAAGCGCCGCACTGCTGCCGATATCCGGATTGGCCCCGGCCCCCAGGCCTTTGGTCATCCGGCTGCCGAGTTGCACTTTCACCGGCGCCTGGGAGGCCTTCAAAGCCTGAGCATCGGTATTAGCAACGATAAAATCAACCCCTTCCAGACCTGACATAATCATATTGTTAACCGCGTTGCCGCCACCGCCGCCAACGCCGATTACCTTAATTTCAGCTGCCAGGTTTCCGCTTTCTTCAAATTCAAACGTCATCGCTCTCTCCCCCTGTCTAAAAGTTACCCGAACCCTAAAAAAACCAATATATTTCCAACAAATCCCGGTACACACTAACCGGAATTTGTTTGTTTTTCCTAAAAGAAATCTTTCAGCCAGTCCCCGAGTTTACCGAACCAACTCCCGACCTCCATACCCTTCGAGCCCCGGCGGCCGGAATTTTCTTCCTGGGCCGCATATTTCAACAAACCGATGGCGGTCGCGAAAACCGGGCTGTTGACCGCCTCGAAACCGCCGCCCTGAGCCGCGGGAAAACCAACCCGGGCCTGCAGTTCAAAAACTTTTTCCGCCAGTTCGGCGGTTCCCGGCAACAGCACCGAACCGCCGGTCACCACCACCCCGGAAACCACCTGATCATAAACGCCGGATTTATGCAGTTCGCGATTGGCAAGTTCGAAAATCTCTTCGATCCGGGGCTCAATAATTTCCCCCAGGATCTGTCGCGGCAGTTTCCGCGGCGGCCGGCCGCCGACACTGGGAACCTCAATCGTCTCGTCCTGGCCGGCAATATGCCTGGTCGTGCAGCCATATTGCCGTTTAATCTTCTCCGCCGCTTCCATCGGCGTCCTGAGACCGATGGCGATATCATTGCTGACCTGATTGCCGCCTAAAGGCAGAGACGCGGTATGGGAAATTGTACCTTCAACAAATACCGCGATATCGGTGGTGCCGCCACCGATATCGACCAGAACCACCCCTAATTCGCGCTCTTCCGGGGTTAATACGGCCAGACTTGAAGCCAACTGTTGCAAAACAACACCTCTGACATCAAGTCCGGCCCGGTTACAGCAGCGATAGATATTCTGCAATGAGGCCGCGGCCGCCGTAACTATATGAACGTCAACCTCAAGCCTGACCCCGGACATTCCGACCGGGTCGACCACCCCTTCCTGATCATCGAGAAAAAACTGCTGCGGAATCGTATCGATCACTTCACGATCCAGCGGAATAGCAACCGCCCGGGCGGCATCAAGAACCTGATCAACATCAGTCTGACTGACCTCCCGTTCTTTAACGCCGATAATCCCGTGACTGTTCATCCCCTTAAGATGGCTGCCGGCGATTCCGGTCTGCACAGCCTTAATTTTATGGCCACTGATCTTTTCCGCCTCGGTCACGGCCTGGCGAATCGAAGCGACCGTGGAATCAAGATTAACGACAATGCCTTTGCGCAAACCGGCAGATGGGGCCGTACCGACTCCAACAATTTCGAAGCCCGACTCGCCCTGAACCCCGACTAAAACACAGGTTTTGGTGGTCCCGAGATCAAGGCTGACAAACATCTGTTCACTTTTGGCCATTCTTCTTTGCCTCTGCTCCATCTAACTACCGGGGCTGCCGTAATCCGGCAACCACCGAATAGTCTCCGGCACAATCAAAATATTTCACCGTTAGCGCCCGCTTTCCTAAAACCTTAAGCACCTCTTGCCAGCGCTCAAGACGTTCGTTATAATTTGCAAAACCCAATTGCAGCTCCCAGTTTCTGCCGGTCGTAAATATATTCAAGCCACAGGCCTCATCCATAACAATCTGTGCGATTTTTTCCGGAAGCCGCGGTCGCTGCCGCTGCCAGATTTTCAATAAATCAGTCGCTTTCCGCAATAATCCCCGCCAAACCTGCGGCCGTTTTTGCCATTCCGCCAGACTGACCCCGCTGATCAGCGGAAAATCCAGTTTTTCCGTTTTCGGCACCGGAGCGATCACCAGCCCCTCGCTGTCAACCAGGTAGAGATCATCCAGATAAAGCATAGCGACCGGCTGCCTCTCTTTTATCACTATCTGCAGACGATCCGGCAGCCGGCGGCTGATTATCGCCTGCCGCACAAACGGCAGGGCCGTAATCCGCTGCCGGGCCCGGCTTAACGAAAAAGTAAAGATCAATTGCCGCGAATCCAGGTTTAAGGCGTTAATTATTTCCGCCCGTTGACAACGATGGTTGCCTTCAATTATTATCTCTTTAACCAGAAAACTGTTTTTCGCCTTCAACCAGTTATCCGCGTCTGCCAACAGCGTCGGCATCCAGAGCCAGAACGCCCCGCTGATTAAACCGAGCAAACAGACCATCGCCACCGGCAAAATCAATTTTCGACTACTGCCTTTATCGCCACTTAACTTACGGGCCCGGCGAATATCCTGACGCAGGTTGCCCGGGCGCGGACGCCGGGCCGCTTTTTTTTTAGAACGGCGCCAGATCAAGACCGGCACCTTGCAGCATACAATCTATCAAGGCCACAAAATCCATCCCCGCAGCTTCCGCCGCCTGCGGCAGGAGACTGGTTTCAGTCATTCCCGGAATTGTATTAATCTCAATTACATAAGGCCGATTTGCCATATCCAGCCGAAAATCAACCCGCACGGCTCCGCGCTCACAGCCCAGAGCCCGGGCGCTGGCCAGCGCCAGATCCTTAACCTTATGTTCAATCGCCCCATCCAGCGGGGCCGGAACCAGATATTCGGAAAAACCTTTGGTATATTTCGCCTGATAATCATAAACTCCGCCCCGGGCCCGAATTTCAATCAGCGGCAGGGCTTCGCCGTGTAAGACCGCCGCGGTTAATTCGATTCCGGGGATATAGTTCTCAATCATAACCTGCGGGCTTAATTTGCGGGCTTTAAGCAGAGCCGGTTTCAGATCAGCGGCATCGGTCACGATACTCATACCCAGACTTGAACCTTCAGCCACCGGTTTTACCACCAGCGGATAACCGCCCGCCGGCACCGCGACTTCGCCGTCACTATCCGCGGGTACGGTGTAGTCGGGTGTCATAATCTCATGCGAAAGCAGAATTCTTTTGGTCATAACCTTATTCATAGCAATACTGCTGGCCATAACCCCGGGGCCGGTATAGGGGATTTTCAGATATTCAAGACCGCCCTGAATAGTGCCGTCTTCTCCATAAGCGCCGTGCAGGGCAATAAAGACAACTTCAATCTGCGCCGCTTTGAGCCGCGCAAAAACATCCCGGTCTACATCAATAAGGGAAACCATAAAGCCCAATTCCTGCAGGGCGAGGCCGACGGCCTTTCCGCTTTTCAGAGAAACTTCGCGTTCAGCTGAAAACCCGCCATAAAGCACAGCCACCTTGGTTCCCGGCGCAAATTTCATCATCTCCTCCCTGCAGTTTTTTTCGATCATATTACTAATGCGGGAACAGCTCCCGCAACCCAAACGGAGCCTTTTCGGCCCGTACCCGGGGGCAATCCGATGGTCGCAAATAAGGGCACTTATCAGAACATTTTCTTGTTTTTACAGTTGGAAAAAACTGTCGGTAACTATTCAGCCAAATTTTACCCCCCCACCTTCCGGAGGGGGCGGGGGTGGTTTTTCATAAGCGGTTGCGGAAACGATTTCGTTGTTTTTCGGAAGCGAGCGGGGGCCCATTAGCATTGCAACTGTTTGAGCGTAAGCGAGTTTTGCAAGGCGGGCGCAGCGCGCGTAAGGAAAAACAGAAATCTTAACGCCTAGCGAAGAAAAACCGCGCCCGACCCCGGATTCGGCTGAAGAGTTACAACTGTCGAAAAAAAACCAGAAAATAACCTGTAAGCCCTTAATAAATCCTGATTTCCGGCTCTAAAACAACCCCGAAACGCTGCCGGACGCGCTCCTGCATTTTTACCATTAACTCTTTAATATCTTGACTGTGCGCGCCTTTTTCGGCCACGATCACATTGGCGTGCTGCGCAGCAACCTGAGCCCCGCCGCAGGTTAAACCTTTACAGCCGGCTTTATCCAGCAAACGGGCGGCATAATCACCTGCCGGGTTCTTGAAAACCGAACCGGCATTGCGGCCCGCCGGCAGCCGCTGCCGGCGTTTATGGTTAATCTCCGCAATTTTTTCCGCGACCTTGCCGGCATCCGTCCGCGGCAAATGAAACCAGGCTTTAATAACAATATCATTATCCTTAAGGCCGCCGTTACGATAAACCGGATTAAGCTCCGCCCGCGCCAAACAAAGCAACTCTGTCCCGCGCCACAGGCTGACCCTGGAAAGATAATCGTAAATCGTAACGCCGTAGGCCCCGGCATTCATCGCCAGAGCTCCGCCGAGGGTACCGGGAATCCCGGCAAGATTTTCCCAGCCGGAGTAGCCGCCGGTAAGACTTAATTGAACCAGCGCCGCCAGGCGCACAGCGCTTCCCGCCTGAATCATAACCGAATCATTATCGGAACCGATAATTTTATAATCCTGAAAGCCCTGATCCAAACTGATTACGACTCTATCCTGAATCCCGCCATCGGCAATCAGCAGATTACTGCCGCCGCCGAGAATCATAAATTCAAGTCCAAGCCGGGTCAGGTTTTTTAACGCCAGTTCAAGTTCGGTCAAAGTCCGCGGCTGCAAAAAAACCGCCGCCGGTCCGCCGGTTTTAAGCGCGGTTTTCGGGGCCAGGGCTTCATTTTCAAACATAAATCCGCCAAGTTCATTTTTCAGCGCGGATTTTTGCTCAGGTTTTATCAAAGAACTCTCCATTCCTCTAAGGAATTATTTTCAGCAGGTCGATAACTTTCCTGACCCCTTCAACCCGGGCGGCAACCGCAATCACACGGTTTTCCATATTCGCGGAGCGCACCCGGCCCTGCAGGGTCACTTCCCCCTGATAAACGTCAACATCAATTCCGATAACTTCCCCCCCCAGCATCTCGGTCAGACGGGCCTTGACTTTGGTTGAAATCAGGGCATCATCACAAACCATTCCCGCGGAACGGCCCCCCGGAGTCGTGCAGGCTGAGCTTAAAATCAAAAGTAGAAGGGCAAAAACTATCGGCAAACTTAAAGATTCCCGCCGGTTTCCGCGGCTTGACCCGAAAGATGATTCTCCAGACATAATCTTCGCTTCCAAGTAACTGTTCTTAATTTGCCGGAATGGCCGATGTTTTCATCTGTGTCTATCCGCGTTCATCTGTGGTTTGACCAAAAAAATTTACCTGGCGACTAATTCGTGGTGCAACCGCGAAATATCGCCGGCCCCCAGAGTTAAGATCAAATCATCGGCTTCAGCTTGGGCGGCAACAAATTCACGCAGGGCTTTGCGATCCGGAAGATATTCCACCTGTTTGTGCCCGTGCTGCCGAATCGCCTCGGCCAGATTTTCACCGCTGACCCCGTCAATTACCGGTTCACCGGCGGCGTAAATATCGGTAATGACCAAAAGATCGGCCTCATTGAAAACCACGAGAAAATCATTAAACAAATGCTTTGTCCGGGTATAGCGATGCGGCTGAAACAGAGTCACCAGCCGCCGTTTCGGCCAGGCCTGGCGCAAGGCTTCCAGAGTCACCTGAATCTCCGTCGGGTGATGGCCGTAATCATCAATCAAAAGCGCCCCCCGGTATTCACCGACAATCTGCAGACGCCGCTGGACTCCGGCAAAGCCGGAAAGATGGCGGCGGATATCGGCAAATTCCAGGCCCAGTTCAAAACCGGTGGTGATCGCCGCCAGACAATTAAGGACATAGTGCCGACCCGGCATATCGATTGTAAATTCGCCGAGTTCTTCCCGCTTGACGATTACTTTAAAGCGGCTCTGCATACCTGTAATCGCGACATCCAGGGCCCTGACATCCGCCTGCGGATTAAAACCGTAGGTTGAAACCCGGCGTCGGATCCGCGGCATAATCTCCTGGACCCGGGGGTCATCGAGACAGAGCACCACCAAACCGTAAAAAGGCACCTTATTCGCGAAAGCGACAAAATTATCCTCAATTTCTCTGATGCCGCCGCGATAATGATCAAGATGTTCGCGGTCGATATTGGTGATCACCGCAATAATCGGCGATAACGCCAGAAATGAGCCGTCACTTTCATCGGCTTCTGCCAATAAAATTTCGCCCTGGCCGAGACAGGCGTTACTATTGATACTGTTAAGCCGGCCGCCGATAACCACGGTCGGATCAAGATCGGTGCCGCTGAGCATGGTCGCGATCATCGAGGTGGTGGTCGTTTTCCCGTGGGTGCCGCCAACCGCGATGCCGTATTTAAGCCGCATCAGTTCGGCCAGCATTTCGGCCCGGGGAATTACCGGAATCGAGCGAACGTGGGCTGCCAAAACCTCGGGGTTATCATCTTTGACGGCAGTCGAGCGCACCAGAACCTGAACATCGCCGAGATTTTCCCGGGCGTGGCCGTAGGCGATCCGGGCCCCGAGTTTTTCAAGCCGTTCCGTCACCGGGCTCCGGTTGAGATCGGAACCGTGCACCTGATAACCCAGGTTCAGCAGAACTTCGGCAATCCCGCACATACCGCTGCCGCCGATTCCGACAAAATGAACCCGTTTAACCTTATGATGCATACCTTTCATTTTATTATTGATGCTCCTCAATCAACTTAAGACACTGCTCGACAATCTTCGCCCGGGCCTGAGGCCGGGCCGATTTTAACGCGGCCCGGCCCATCGCTTCAGGTATCTCCGGATTATCCAGCAGCCGTTCAAGCTCGGCCTGAAGCCCTGATGCCGTAAATTCACTTTCAATCTGCACTATTGCTGCCCCCTGATCGGCAAAAGCCCGGGCATTAAAAAGCTGATGGTCGTGCGCGGCGTAAGGGAAAGGAACTAAAATCGCCGCTTTACCCATTTCCGCCAATTCCGCCAGCGTCAAGGCCCCGGCCCGGCAGATAACCAGATCCGCCGCCCGGTAGCAACTGCCGATATCAGCGATAAACTCTTTAACTGCAACCGGACAGCCGATCTCACTATAGGCTTTTTCAACCTCAGCCCGGCCCGCCTTGCCGCTCTGATGCACGACCCGCAAATGCGGATATTCTTTCACCAACCCGATCAACGCCTGCGGAACCACCTGATTAAGAATCCGAGCACCCTGGCTGCCGCCAAGCACCAGAATATTAAAAGCCGAATTAGCCGCAGCGGCTTTCTGCGGCTCGGTTTTGGTCTGCGGCTCGGTATCGGCCGTCAATTTCGTTTCAGTATTACTTTCCGGCGGCGCTTGCGGCTGAAGATGCGCGCGCAGAGGATTCCCGTAATCGTAGATTCTCTTACTATGCAACTGCTCCCTGGCCTTGGCGAAAGCAATAAAAACCGCCCCGGCAAACGGGGCCAGGAGCCGGTTGACCAAACCGGGATAAGCATTCTGTTCCTGCAGGACCCAGGGCAGGCCGGCAATCATCGCCGCCAGTAGAACCGGGGCGCTGGCATAGCCGCCGAGGCCGACAACCAGCGTTGGCCGATAACGCACCAGAAGGATCAGCGCCTGAATAACCGCCCTGGGGAAATTTACCAAAGCCTTAAGCCGTTTTACGCCTTTAATCCCGACCAGCCCCTGCACCCGCAAAAAAACCAGCGGATAGCCGAGTTCAGGAAGCACCCGGGCTTCAAGCCCGCGCCGGGTACCGGCAAAAACTATCTTTATCTTAGGCTCGCGCAGCTTAAACTCCTCCGCCAGAGCAATCCCGGGGAAAAGATGACCGCCGGTGCCGCCACCGGCAAAGAGCACTGTTTTAACGGGTCTGGCGACTGACATTCAACAAAACTCCCACTGCGGCTAAAGAGACACAAAGTGAACTCCCGCCATAACTTAAAAAAGGAAAGGTCAGACCCTTAGTCGGCAGCAACCCTAAAGTGACCCAGAAATTAATTGTCATCTGTAAAACCAGAAAAAGGGTCAAACCGAAAGCCAGAATCGCCCCTAAACGATCCGGGGCCGAGCGCGAAATTTTAATGCCGATTCCAAACAGGGCGGCAATCAAAACCACCAGTGCCACCACCCCGATAAAACCAAACTCCTCACCCCAGACCGCCACGACAAAATCGGTATAAGATTCAGGCAGATAGAGCATTTTCTGAACACTGTTGCCGACGCCGACCCCATGTACGCCGCCGGCGCCGTAGGCGATCAGCGACTGCTGCAACTGATAAGAGACGCCGTGGCCGTTAACATCCAGAAACGAGGTCACCCGATCCATCCGGTAGCCGCGACCGGCAATCGCCGCCACGATCCCGGCAACTCCAAGGAGAAAGAAAAACCCCAGATGTTTAAACCGGGCCCCGGCGACAAAAAGCAGAACAAAGGTCAAAGCCCCGAGCACCACCGATGAGCCGAAATCCGGCTCCAGCATCAGCAGGGCGATCACGACCCCGAGAATAATCCAGGGCGGCAGAAAATCACGTTTAAAGTCATTTAACTTACCGTTCCGTTTTGCCAGATAAGCACTTAAATAAATAACGAAACTCAATTTACAAAACTCGGAAACCTGCAGGTTAAAAAGCGGGGTTTTGATCCAGCGGGTCGCGCCCTTGATATTAACCCCGAAACCGGGCAGCAGCACCAAAGCGAGCAGAGCGATACTGAGCCCGACTAAAAGCAGGGTCAATTTGCTCCACCAGTGGTAATCAAAATGGGCGCAGGCCAGCAGGGCAACCCCGCCTAAAATCGCAAAAATAAACTGCCGTAACAGGTAGTGAGAACTCTGGCCGTAGGCATTAAAGGCCTTGATACTGCTGGCATTAAAGACCATCAGTAAGCCTAAGCAGAGCAGGGTGGCCACCACCGACAGCAAAATAATCTCATCCCTTTTCAGGCCGTAAAGCAAAACTACTCCCCTTGCCTTTGCAACAGTTCGCGAAAGTAATCCCCGCGTTCTTCATAATTGGCAAATTCGTCGAAACTGGCACAGCCGGGAGCCAGGATTACGACATCGCCGGGTACGGCCAGGCTTTGCGCCCGGGCTAAAGCCTGAGCCAGATTTGCCGCCGGATTTTTTTCCGCAAACCGCGGCAGCTGCCGGATAATCGCGGCGGCCGCCTGGCCGAAAGCAATCAGATGTCTGACTTTGGCCTTTTGCAAATGCGCCTCTAAGAGTGAGAAATCCGCCCCCTTGTCATAACCGCCGAGCAGCAGCAGCAACGGTTTTGTGAAACTGGCGACAGCTTTAATCACAGCGTCAATATTGGTGGCTTTGGAATCGTTATAAAATTCCACTCCATTCCGGCAGCCGACAAATTCCAAACGGTGCGAAATCCCGGCAAAATCACTTAAGGCCGCTAAAACAGTGCCTAAATCAAGTTCATAAAGCAGCGCGGTTAACAGCGCCGCGAGATAATTTGCCCGGTTATGCCGACCCGGGAGTTTAATCTCCGGGGCCTTGAATTCCAGCGCCAGCGATTTGCCGTTCAGGGTTTCCGTCTTAATCACAATCCGGCCGCCGATCCAGCCCGCCCCATTTTCACACCCGGCTTCAGCCGGGACTTCATTGACGCTGAAAAAGATTATCCGCGGCAGTTTCTCTCCGGTCTGCCGCCGGGACACAAGATCATTGCCAAAAGCACGCAAACCTGCATCGTCATAATTAAGAATCAGAATATCATTGCGATCCTGCGCCTGACAAATCCGGGTTTTTGCCGCCAGATAGGCCTGGGCGTCAACGTAACGATCCTGATGATCCGGGGTCAGGTTGAGAATCAGCGCCACCCGGGGTTTAAAACTCGCGACACTCTCCAACTGAAAACTTGAAAGCTCCAGAATCGCGATTTCACAGCCGGAATTCTCCATTTCGACGGCGGGCCGCCCGAGATTGCCGCCGACAAAAACATTACGACCGGCGGCGCTAAAAATTTCGCCGAGCAGGCTGACCGTAGTCGTCTTGCCGTTGGTTCCGGTCAAGGCCACCAGTTCCGCTGAACTGAAACGGGCCGCAAGTTCAACCTCACCGATAATCTCACAACCTTGATTCCGGGTCCCGGCAAAAACCGGCAGCGCCAGGGGCACGCCGGGGCTGACCACAATCAGATCCCGATTTTCAAAGAACGTAAGGCTATGGCCTGCTGTTTCAATCTCAGTGATGCCGAGCCGTTCTAATTCGGTCAGCACCGGTTCCAGTTCCGCGGCCGGCCGCTGTTCACTGACCGCCACCAAAAATCCCCGCGCCTTAAGAAACTTAGCCGCGGCGCGCCCGCTGAGCCCGAGTCCGACAACCAACGCTCTCCGTTTCCGCTCAGGCATTTAATTACCGTAATTTCAAAGTACTTAACGCAAAAAGGCCGAGAATCAGGGCGATAATCCAGAAGCGGACAATCACTTTGGGCTCGGCCCAGCCTTTCAACTCAAAATGGTGATGCAGCGGGGCCATGCGAAAAACCCGTTTGCCGGTCAGTTTGAATGAGGCGACCTGGATAATTACCGACAGGGTTTCGAGAACAAAAATCCCGCCGACGAGAAAGAGCAGAAGTTCCTGTTTGGTCACGACCGCGACCGCCCCAAGCCCGGCGCCCAGCGCCAGAGAACCAACATCACCCATAAAAATGGCCGCCGGATAGGCATTGAACCAGAGAAAGCCCAGGGCCGCCCCGATCATCGCGGCGCAGAAAACCGCGACCTCACCGACGCCGACAATATGCTGGATCTGAAGATAGTCGGCGAGCAGACGATGCCCGGCAACATAGGAAAAAATCATATAGACGGCAAAGGCCACCAGGGACGGCCCGGTCGCCAGCCCGTCCAGGCCGTCGGTCAGATTAACCGCATTCGAGGCGCCAACCACGACCAGCACCATAAAGGGAATATAAAACAGCCCGAAATCGGGCAGAACCCGCTTAAAAAACGGTACGGTCAGGATCGTCGAATACCCCGGCAGCAGATAAACTACCAGGGCAAATACCGTGGCCACCCCGAATTGAGCCGCCAATTTCTGCCGGGCCGAGAGCCCGGCGGAGCTACCCTGAACCAGTTTGCGGTAATCATCGACAAAACCAATCGCCCCGAAACCGACGACCACGGCCAGAATCAGCCAGATATAAATCTCCGTCAAATCGGCCCAGAGCAGGGTCGCCACAACCACCGAAAAGATAATCAAAAGCCCGCCCATCGTCGGCGTGCCGGATTTTACCAGATGGCTCTGCGGGCCGTCCGCGCGCACCACCTGGCCAATCTGTAATTTCTTAAGCCAGGCAATGACCTTGGGTCCGAGATAGAAAGCCAGAAAAAGCGCGGTCAGGGCCGCGTAAATTGCCCGGAAACTGATATAGCGGAAAACATTAAAGCCGGACCACAAATTGTGCAGAGGATAGAGAATCTGATAAAGCATTTAATTTAGGACCTCTGAATCTGGAAGCCGTAAATCAGCAATCAACGGATTGACAATATTTTCCAGCGCCAACGTCCGGGAGCCTTTAACCAGCAGCAGCCCCTCAGCCGGCAGACGTTCCCGCAGCAGGTTGACCACCGCCGTAAAAGCACCGACACCAAAGCGGGCAACCCGCGCGGCCGGAAGGCCCGCAGCTTGTGCGGCGCTCGCAATCCGCGCAGCCAGCTCGCCGACAACGACCAGCAAATCGGGTCGAATTTGCGCCACTTTTTCGCCCAGCTGCCGATGCAGAGCCGGACTCTCCGGACCAAGTTCATTCATATCCCCTAAAACCAGGGCGAGAAACCGGCCCCCGCGGCGCTCGGAAACCGCGGTCAAAGCGGCGGCCATCGAATCGGGATTGGCATTATAGGCATCGTGGAGCAGGATTTTACCGTCGCCGAATTCATATTTCTGCAGACGCCCGGCCGGCATCTGAAAATGTTTTAAGGAGTCGGCTGCGGGAACGGGGCCCATCCCCGCCAAACAAGTTCCCGCAGCCAACGCCAGCACCGCATTCATCACATTGTGCCGCCCCCAACAGGGCAATGTCACCGGAACTCTTTCATCCTTACGCTCAAAAACAAAACTTAAACCTTCATCTTTATGCCGGATTTCGACCGCTTTTATTTCAGTCTCGGCGGCGCCATACCCGGATACCGCTATTAACCGGGGTCGTGAGACCTCGGGGCAATCAGCAACCGTCGCCGGTACCTGCCGGGCCAGATAAGGGTTATCACCGTTGTAGATTACAACCCCACCCGGTTTTAACCCGCTGATAATTTCACATTTGGCCCGGGCAATCGCCGCAAGCGAGCCTAAGCCCGCAAGATGGGCCTGCGCGACATTGGTAATAATCGCGTAATCCGGCCGGGCAATCGCCGTAAGCTGCGCGATTTCACCCGGAACATTCATCCCCATTTCCAAAACCGCGACCTGACAGTCATCCGGCATCGCAAAAACCGTCAGCGGCAGGCCGATAAGGTTATTAAAATTTCCGGCTGTCTTATGAACCCGGAAAACCGGGGCCAGGATCGCGGCCAGCATCTCTTTGGTTGTGGTTTTACCGTTTGAACCGGTTACCGCAAACACCACCGGATTAATCTTGCCCAGACGGGCCCGGGCCAGCGTGCCTAAGGCCGCCAGCGTATCGGCTACCGGCAGAAACAAAACCTGCGGATAACGCTGGGCCAGGCTCAGTAAATCAGGCACAGCGCCCGGCACCACCACGGCAACAGCGCCTTGCTTAATTGCCGATTCAACAAAATCCTGTCCCGCGAAATTTGCTCCCGACAGGGCGACAAACAGCTCACCGGCCTTCAGCTTGCGGCTGTCGGTTGAGATTCCGGCAAGCTCCTGCTCCAGATTAACTTCACGACAGACCGGCAGCGGCTGCGTCCGCAAAAGGACACTGAGCTCCTTTAATTTCCAATAATGGTTGCGCGGTTGCCGCATCGCCGGTTACGTCCTATATCTCGCTGCTCAATTTAAACACAAAATCGACCCCGGGTTCGAGCCGGCTGCCCGGAGCCGGCTGCTGGGCGACAATCCGGCCCTGGCCGGAAATTTTAACCTTGTGCCGATAACGACTGATCCGGGCTAAAGCTTCGCGGATAGTCTGGCCGGTAAAATCGGGCACGATCGGAGCCGCGGGCACGGCCGGGTTTGCGTCAGCCGCGCTTTCTCCGCCGCCGCCAGGTTCGGCGGCGAAAGCGTCTGCCGAATCATCACAGGCTCCGGCCGCATCTTCCGCTAACGGCATTGCCAACTCGACCAATTCGGCATCCGGCGTATAATTCAAATAACTTACCAGATGTTGATTGATCCGGCGAAAAGCCGGGGCCGCCACCATCCCGCCATAGATGGATTTTTTCGGCTCATCCACCATAACGTAAACCACTTTACGCGATTGCCCCGCCGGCGGATCGACATAACCGACAAATGAAGCCCAGTATTTATTATGCGAATAACACTTCTTCTTAAAATCGAATTTCTGCGCGGTGCCGGTCTTGCCCGCTACCCGAAAACCGGGAATCCGGGCGCGCGGGGCGGTGCCGTCATCTGCAACTACCTGAGCCAGAGCCCCGTCAACCTGCCGAGCCACCGCCCGGCTGCAGACCCGCTGCTTAAGCCCCTTGTGGCGAAACTCATAAACCGTCCAGCCGGCGGCATTGACAACCTTGTCGACCAGATGCGGCACCACCCGGTATCCGCCATTGGCCAACGCGGCATAGGCGGCGGTAAGCTGGACCGGAGTCAGGGAAACCCCCTGGCCGAAAGCGATATTACAGAGATCCACGGGCCGCCATCTGCGCCAGGAACGTAGCCGGCCGGAAGGCTCATGCGGAAAATCGATGCCGCTGCGGGCCCCGAAACCGAATTTCTTCAAAGTGTCATAAAAACACTGCGGCCCCAGTTGCTCAACAATCTTGGAGCAGCCGATATTACTTGAATATTTTAAAACCTCATCCAAACGCAAAAGGCCGTGTTCGTGGGTATCGTGAATAGTGCGGCGGCCGACTTTATATTTACCCTGCTCACAATCAACTTTATCATCAATTTTGAAGCGTCCCGACGCCAGCGCGGCCACCAGGGTAAACACCTTGAAAGTCGAACCCGGTTCCATCAGGTCAACCGCGGCCCGGTTACGCCATAAAGCGGGGTTGTTTTTACGTTTACTGTTGGGATTAAAACCCGGATACTGCGCCATCGCCAGCAGGGCGCCGTCTTCAGCGTTCATAACCAGCGCCACGCCGCCGCGCCCGCGGCTGCCGGTAACGGCCTTAGCCAGCGCCGCTTCAGCCCAGGCCTGGATATGACGATCAATCGTCAGATAGACCGTTTTCCCCTTATAAAAATCAAGCTCCGGATATTCATAACTGTCGACAACCTGACGTTTGGCGTCATATTCACGTTCCAGATAAACCTGCCGGCCTTTGAGATATTTATCGTAATAGCTTTCCAGCCCTTCCTGGCCGCAACAGTCGATATTAGTAAAGCCCAGAACCTGGCCGGCAAGCTCGCGATTGGGATAAATCCGCTGGTTCTCCTTAAAAAAAGCCAGACCCTTCTCCTTTTTGCACCAGGGAGCCAAAGCCCTGACCTGGGACTGGGTCAGGGAGCGTTTAAGCCAGACAAAACTCCGCTTGCTCCGCAGGCGCCGTTCCAGGATTGTCGCTTGCTGTCCGAGAATCGGCGCCAGAACCCGGGCCAGTTTTTTGCTGTTTTTTATTCTCTGCGGATTGGCGAACAGCGATTTACCCTTGACCGTAACCGCCAGGCGGCCGCCGTCGGCTGCCAGAATCTCCCCCCGTTTACAGGTCAGCAGCAGATTTGCACTGCGCTGCTGCTGCTGCCGGGCGAGATAATGATCGTGATTTATAACCTGAACATACCAGGCCCTAACAACTACCGCCGACAAACAAAAAACGACGAGGCCTGCCACCCACCGAATCCGGTTCTGCAAGCTGCGTCGTTCTTTTTTTGATTCACGTTTAATCCGCTTCATGGCATCACAATCTTATGCCCTGAGCGCGGCTCTTTCAAGCCCAGTTGGCGAGCCAGACGGGCCAGATTCTGCGGCCGCTTCAACGTCGCCAGCTCAGCTTCGAGTTTGCCTTGCTCCTCAATCAGATGTTTTTCCGTTTTCCGCAATTCACTTAACCGGTAACCCCGGGTGACAATTTTATTATTGACCCAGGAACAGTAGAATATCATCAAAACCAGAATCAGCAGCAGACAACTGTTCAAAAAACCCCACTGCGATGATTCCGGATGCTCGTCGCCGGTTATCGCCACGCGAAACCTCTACAACCTCTCAATTGCCCGCAGACAGGCACTGCGACTGCGGGGATTCTGCTCAATCTCTTCAGGCCGCGGCCGCAAACCTGAAAGCTGCAGAATTTTCACCCGGCTGACCCTGTCGCAACCGCAAACCGGCACCCGGGGCGGGCAGATACAACCCTTGGCCGCCGCCCGGAAAAATCTTTTCACCAGACGATCCTCAAGGGAATGATAGGCAATAACTACCATCCTCCCGCCGGGGTTAAGCCGCTCCAGGCCGGATTGCAGAACCTTCCGCAAAGCCCCGAGTTCATCGTTAACGCAGATCCGTAACGCCTGAAATACCCGGGTTGCGGGATGGCGCCGGGATTTTTTATAATCCGGAACCATCTCTTCAATCAACAATGCCAGAGAACGGGTGGTCAATAACGGCCGCTGCCCGCGCTCCGCCACAATTTTACGGGCAATTGCCGCGGCATACGGCTCTTCGCCGAATTCACGAAAAATCCGGGTCAGCTCCGCTGTGGAAAATTCCCGCACAATTTCGGCGGCTGAGGGCCCGGCGTCAGGCTCCATACGCATATCCAGCGGGCCGTCCGTCTGAAAACTGAAACCGCGCTCGCCCGCTTCCAGCTGAAAGCTGGAAAGTCCGATATCTAGCAGCAAACCGTCAATCGTTTTAACTTCGGCCCGGTCTAAAATCCGATCAAGGTCGGCAAAATTTCCCGGCAAAAGCCGAAAACCCGACGCAAATTCCTGCTCCAGGACAGCGCTTCTGCCAACCGCGGCCGGGTCCCGATCGATGGCAAGTACCGCCACCTTGCCCCCACCCCGCTCCAGCAGGCACCGGCTGTGGCCGCCGCCGCCGAAGGTGGCATCAACGATTAATTTACGCTCACCGGAAAAACTGCGGCCGGACAACAGAACTTCAACACTCTCTTGTAAAAGAACTGGGATATGCTTCATTTGAGCTACCGCTCTAAGGTCTTTCCTTAATAAGCCGCGCGATTGGTATGCGGGTGGCAACGCGGGGTGGCGCTAGATATTAACGCCCAGTTCGCCGAGCACAGCGCTGATATCAGCGGAAGCTTCGACAGTTTCGCTCTCTTCAACGCTCCAGCGTTCCTGGCTCCAGAATTCCATCTTGTCCATATTGCCGACAATCACCACATTATTGCAGTCCTGATCGAGCCCGGCCCAGTTCCGCAATGTCGGCGGCAGCAGAATCCGCCCGTGTTTGTCCAGAGAACACTCAACCGCGCCGGAAACGTAAAACCGCTTAAACCGTTTCACCTCAGGCCGGCTTGACGGCAGCGCCTTGAATTGTTTCTCAAGTTCGCTCCAGACCGACCGCGGATAGCAGTCAAGATAACCTTCCAGGGCCGTGGTTACCACCAGATTACAATCATAGTCGCGCAACAGAATCTCCCGGAATTTAGCCGGGATATTAAGCCTTCCCTTGGTATCAAGAGAGTATTCGTAACGACTGATAAATGACATCTGAACGACACCGCTTCCCACAGGTAAGATATAACGACCCACAATTTACCACTATTACCCACCCTGATACCCGCCCGCGCCACCTTTGTCAAGAAAAAATAATAAAATTCTAAGATTTTTTTTGCGCTCACAGCGAGAGCCCCGATTACCGCGTCCGATAATCGTATTTATCCGATATGCAACCGTCGCCGCAATCTACTCCCCGAGAAAAAATATTTTGTTTCCGCCACCCGGATATGCTAATGCGGGAACAGATCCCGCAATCCAATCGGGCCTTTTCGGCCCGTACCCCAAGGGCAATCCGCTGGTCGCAAATAAGTACTCTTATCAGAACATTTTCTTGTTTTTTTCAAACCGAAAATAACCTGTAAGGTACTAATGCGGGAACAACTCCCGCAACCCAAACAGGGCCTTGCGGCCCGCAAATAAGTGCTCTTATCAGAACATTTTCTTGTTTTAAAACAAGAAAATAACCTGTAAGGCACTAATGCGGGAACAGATCCCGCAACCCAATCGGGCCTTCTCGGCCCGCAAATAAGTAC
>WFRP01000183.1 GCA_015486505.1 Pseudomonadota bacterium
AAATAACCTGTAAGGTACTAATGCGGGAACAATTCCCGCAACCCAAACAGGGCTTTTTGGCCCGCAAATAAGTACTCTTATCAGAACATTTTCTTGTTTTTACAGTTGAAAAAAGCTGTCGAAAAAAACAAGAAAATAACCTGTAAGGTACTAATGGGCTCCCGCCCGCTTCCGAAAAACAACGGAATCGTTTCCGCAACCGCTTACGAAAAACCACCCCCGCCCCCTCTAGAAGGTGGGGGTAAAATTTGGCCTAATAGTTACCTTTTATTTTGATTTATACCGATTGTCAACCGTAAATGTCTGAGTTTGACTTTGGTCAGGCAGTCTGTTAGTACCTTACAGGTTATTTTCTGTACCAAAAAACAAGATTTAATAATCAGAAAATGTTCTGATAAGAGTACTTATTTGCGACCAGCGGAAGTGCCCTTGGGTGCGGGCCGAAAAGGCCTGTTTGGGTTGCGGGATTTGTTCCCGCATTAGCAGTAAATATCAATCAGTTAACCTGACTCAGAAGTAAACACTCGACTTCACTCGGTTTGGCGGTAAAGTTACAGAGGAAATAAACAAAATTGCTTCGCCTGCGCCCAACGGATTGCCCCTGGGGTGCTGCGCACGGGGACTAAATTGAATTCTATCCCCACATCGAGGTAGTTTGGAACGGCAGCCGAATATTTTCACTCAGAAAGTTGAGAAAGTAACCTGACACAAAGAGAAAATGGTGTATCGATGCGAATAGTTATTTCCGGTTCCGGCGAGGTCGGCTTCCATCTGGCCGAACAGTTGGTGACCAGCCATCAGGATGTGGTTCTGATCGAAAAAGATCCGCAGCGGGCCAAATTTGTCGCCGACCATCTCGACTGTATGGTCGTCCAGGGTGAGGGCAGTGATCCTGAGATTCTGGAAGAAGCCGGGGTTGACGGTGCCAATACCTTTATCGCGGTTTCCAATCTTGATGAAATCAATATCGTCTCCTGTCTGGTCGTGGCCAACGAATTTAAGGTGAAAACCAAGATCGCCCGGGTGCGGAGTCTGCAGTATCGCCGCAGCGGGATTTTGAATAATGCTCTCCTCGGAATTGATTATGTCGTCAATCCCGAAATTGAGGCCGCCCGGGCGATTATGAATGTCATCGCCCACGGGGCCACCGGCGAGGTTCTGGTTTTCGACGATACCGATATTCAACTGCGTCATATATTTGTTGATGAAGGTTCTCCGTTTCGGGACAAGACCCTGCGTGAAGTGCGGAAGGCGCTTAAATATAATTTTATTATTGCCGGGATCAGTCGTGATGAAGAGATTATCATTCCCTACGGTGACACCAGAATTGTTTCCGGCGATCGGGTCTATATTGTTTCAAGTCAGCGTAATATGGAGAAGATATTTGCCCGTACCGGTAAATTTCGTCACAGTCTGCATAATGTGGTAGTGGTCGGCGGCGGCAAAATCGGTTGTTATGTCACGGAATTTCTTTTGCGCAGCGGGCGCAATGTCAAACTGGTTGAAAAAAATTATGATCATTGCAAATATCTGGCGGAGCGTTTTCCCGAGGCTTTGGTAATTAATGAAGATATCTCGGATGACAAACTCTTTGAGGATGAGCAACTCCATACTTCCGATCTTTTGGTCACCACCACCCAGGATGAAGCCTTAAATATGCTGACGGCGCTTTACGCCAAGAGCCTGGGGATAAAACGGGTGGTGCCGGTAGTAAACAAGTCCAGCTATATCAATATTGCCGATAAACTGAAGATCGACGCGATCGTCAGTCCCAAGTCAAGTTCGGTCAGCGCGATCCTGAAATATGTGCGGCGCGGTAATGTCAGGTGTGTCTATTCCATCTTTGACGGCAAGGCGGAGGCGATTGAATTTACGGTCAACTCTTCCAGTCGGATTGCCGGGAAGATGGTTAAGGAGATGCCGCTGCCGAACGGATCGCTGGTGGTTGCCGTTAACCGCAGGCATGGTTTGGTAGGTAAAAATTATGTTCCCAACGGCGAGTTTGTGGTTGAGGCTGGTGACAACGTGGTTACTTTCGCCAAGGCCGAACAGGTCGATGCTTTAGAAGAACTTTTCCTGAACTGAACTGAACTTAATTTAACTTAACTTAAACTGCCATGAATCCTAAAATTGTTTTACGGATAATCTCGTATCTTCTTCTGATTGTTTGCGCTTTTATGCTGACCGCGGTCGCGGTGGCGCTCTATTTCAAGGAATACGCGGTGGCCCGGACTTTCTTTATTGTTATTGCGGCTGCTGTTTTGGTTATCGGCGGTTTTCTTTTTTCAATTCGTTCCGACCATCTCGGCCAGCCGTCATTCAAGGACGGTTTCCTTTTTGTTACCGGAAGTTGGGTGATAGTCGCCGTCCTCGGGGCCCTGCCCTTTTATCTTTCCGGGGCAATCCCCTCATTCTGCGATGCCTATTTCGAAACAATCTCCGGTTTTACAACGACCGGGGCCTCGATTCTGACGGAGATCCAGAGCCTGCCCCACGCAATTCTCTATTGGCGCTCATTAACGCACTGGCTCGGCGGGATGGGCATTGTCGTGCTGACCGTCGCGATTCTGCCGCTGCTCGGCGTCGGGGGGCTGCAGTTGGTGAAAGCTGAGGCACCGGGGCCGACGGTTGATAAAATTACGCCCCGGATTACCGAGACCGCCAAGTATCTATGGTATATCTATATCGGAATGACGGTGGTTGAGACCCTGATGCTGATGGGCGGGGGCATGAGTTTTATCGATTCGCTGATTCATACGTTCGGCACCCTGGCCACCGGTGGTTTCTCGACCAAAAACGGCAGCGTTGAGCATTTTAATTCAGCCTATATCGATTGGGTAATTACCTTTTTTATGGTGGCGGCGGGGATGAATTTTGTTCTCCATTTTCGGCTTTTGACCGGCCAGGGCAAATCACTCCTGAAAAATTCCGAGCTTAAAGCCTATCTTTTGATCTTCGTGACGGCAACCCTGGCGATTGCCTGGATCCTTAACTTTAAGGTTTACCCGGTTTTTAAGGACGCGCTGCGTTATTCGGCATTTCAGGTGGCCTCGATCCTGACAACCACCGGTTTTGTCAGCGCCGATTACGAAACCTGGCCGCATGTGGCCCAGGCGATTCTGTTTCTCTTGATGTTTGTCGGCGGCTGTTCCGGCTCAACCGGCGGCGGTATCAAGGTGGTCAGGTTAGTTACGCTTTTCAAACAGGCACTTAACGAGATGAAGTATCTGATTCACCCCAAGGCGATCTTCCCGTTGCGCATCTCCGGCCAGGTGGTGCCGAAAAATATTGTTTATGCGATTTCCGGCTTTTTTTTCCTTTATATAGCCATCCTTTTAATCGTTACCTTCATCGTCTGCCTTTCCGGGGTTGACCTTTTGAGCGCAGTCTCAGCCGCTCTGGCAACCGTCGGCAATATCGGTCCCGGCTTCGGGATTGTCGGGCCGACCGATAACTATGCTCATTTTTCCGACCCCATCAAATGGGTTTTGAGCTTCGCCATGCTCGCCGGCCGCCTCGAGCTTTATACGGTTCTGGTTCTGTTTACGCCGATGTTCTGGAGGCGTTAATTGGTTTTGCTCGCTTCGCGCTTGACGGAGATGATTTTGACCGGTTCTACCGGAACGTCCCGGTAGTGGCCTTTGGTGGTCGTCTTGACCCCGGCAATCTTGTCAATCGTGCCGACCCCTTTTATCACTTTGGCAAAAACCGCGTAGCCGTAATTGAAGTCGCTGTGATCCAGGTTGCTGTTGTTTTTCAGATTGATGAAGAATTGGCTGGTAGCGCTGTCGATCTGCTGGGTCCGGGCCATTGACAGGGTTGCTCTTAAATTACGCAGACCGTTGTCGGCCTCGTTTTTAATCGGGGCCCGGTTTTCTTTCTTTTCCATCTTTTCATCAAAGCCGCCGCCCTGGATAACAAAGCCGGGGATGACCCGGTGGAAAATGGTGCCGTCATAGAAACCGGCATCGACATATTCAAGAAAGTTCTGCACCGTAATCGGAGCTTTTTCCGGATAAAGCTCAATTACCATTGTCCCCATAGTGGTTTCCATTACAACTTTCGGGTTGTCCGCCGCCCCGGAATTCACCGCCGCTCCCAATGTCAGAGCCATAAAAAAACCTCCCAGTAATAACATTTTGCTTAATTTCATAATTTTCTCCTTGTTCTCTTCGTAAAAAGCATCCCAGACCGCTATTGCGGCCACATATTTAAAAGTAACAAAAGAGCTTGCTGCACATTATGCCTATATTAGGCATAGCATAAAACTCTTATAATTTCACATATTTATAAAGCGTTACTTAGAAGTTAAGGGTGTTTTGTTTTTAAAGCCATTTCTGCAAAGCGGTGATAATTTTTTCGGCCTGCTCTTTATTCGATATGTTGAATTTGGATTGCGGCATATATTTTCCATTAACCTTGCGGTAGCGGCGAATCGTGAAAAGATCCTTGCCGAATTTCTCATTTTTTTTGTCCCATTGCTGATAGTGAAAAACTATCGTGGTCCAGGCTCCCCGGGTCAGAATCTCTTTGTCGAGTTCTTTGACTAAAAGCTGCCCGTCTTCTTCGTAGTTTAAGGTTATCTCATCAATCGTTTCCGCCATTATTTTTTCTCCTGCAATCGGGTTTATGGTTGATGTCGCAAAGATATTTATTTTCTGCCGCCGCCGCGGAGCAGTCCGTATAAGGCGCCGACAACGCCGCCGGTCAGGTGGGCGAACTGGGAAATGTTATCATTGCCCAGGGAACTGTAGATCTCATTGCCCAGGTAGAGGAAAGCTACCAGAATCAGGGTTAAAGGGATTTCTCCGGCCCGGATATTAGCGCATGAGCTTAAGAGGATCAGCATAAAAACGATGCCGCTGGCACCGAGCAGGCCGGTGTTGAAAAAAACCGCGTTAAGTACCGCGGTGAGCAGCGCTGTAACCAGAATCATTTCAAAAATGCGGGCGGAGCCGAATTTCTCTTCATTGATCGGCCCGATCAAAAGCAGCAGGGAGAGGTTGCCGGTTAAATGCGCGATACTGCCATGACCGAAGATGTAGGTGAAAAATTGAATGTAATGCAGCGGCGAGCCTTTAAGGCCGGGATAGGCCGTGAAAAAAGTCTGGGTTGTCGCCCCGTTGGTAAGTTTGTCGGCGACCATGACCGCGCAACAGAGCAGGGCGAAGGTCAAAGTTACCGGGGCGTTATAGCGAATTTTCATAATTATTTCAGCAGCGGTTGAATTATGGAGTTTGTGATTGAATTTATAATCTTGTTAAGCGACGCCCTAAATAGGACTTGTAATCAGCCTTGTCAAGTTGAATTTGTGATTTGATCCTGATAGTGTCGGCACACCGGATTGCAAAAAAACAGGTAACTATTCAGCCAAATTTTACCCCCCCACCTTCTGGAGGGGGCGGGGGTGGTTTTTCGTAAGCGGTTGCGGAAACGATTTCGTTGTTTTTCGGAAGCGAGCGGGAGCCCATTAGTACCTTACAGGTCATTTTCGGTTTGAAAAAACAAGAAAATGTTCTGATAAGAGTACTTATTTGCGGGCCGAAAACTTTCTTTTGGGTTGCGGGATTTGTTCCCGCATTAGTACCTTACAGGTTATTTTCTTGTTTTAAAACAAGAAAATGTTCTGATAAGAGTACTTATTTGCGGGCCATCGGATTGCCCCTGGGTAGGGGCCGAAAAGGTTCGATTGGGTTGCGGGAGTCTGTTCCCGCATTAGCATTGCAACTGTTTGAGCGTAAGCGAGTTCTGCAAGGCGGGCGCAGCGAGCTTAAAGGAAAAACAGAAATCTTAACGCCTGGCGGAGAAAAACCGCGCCCGACCCCGGATTCGGCTGAATAGTTACAAAAATAGTTGCAAAAAATATTTATTCGCTGATTTTTGTCCTTGACAAACCGCAGTTTGCATGTTAAATAGGATGAAAAAGATACAGTTAGTCAAATTAACTTTTATTTAGAAGGAGATTTATCATGTGTGTAGAGATTAAACATCAGTGTCAAGGCGGTCATGAAAGTGCGCAGTTCAGTAATCTGGATAATGTTTTACCGGCATCGGTCATTAATAAGGTCTATTGCCCTGAGTGTCAGGATAAGCCTGAATTCGATGCCGCGACCATGCTGGCGGATAACGGTTGGATAATTGAGTATGATATGGAACTGGCGACTTATCTTTTAGAAAAGCACGGAATTGATAAAGAGGTGATTACGCCGGAATTTCTCTTTGACAGCCGCTATTCGACCTGGCAGGGAATGTCGCCGACGGATATGGCGGAAAGTATTCGCGAGCGGCAGGAGATTGTCGCTCTGGCCAAAGTTGATAAAATGAAATATATCGAGACCTTAAAATCCTGGAGTATTGATCGAATGAAGGCTTTTACCGAAGCCGGTTGGCGTAAAGCCCAGCAGGTTTCGGCTTAGCGGGAGGCAGCCGGCAAAGCTGCCTCTTATCCTCCTTCCCCCCTTGGTAGTGGCGGGTTCGGATTTTTCCGGGCCCGCCACTGTTACGTTCGGGCTCTTTTTACCTTTTACCCGGCCCGGTTAATTTCCATTTTCAAGTTTTCTGACGACTTCATCTATCAGCCACTGCGGGGTTGAGGCCCCGGCGCTGATACCGATAGTCTGTTTGTCGGCAAACCAGTCCGGATTGAGTTCGTCGACGGTTTCAATGTGGTAGGAATCAGCCTGACATTTCCGGCTGAGTTCGTAGAGGCGATTGGTATTGGCGCTGTTACGGCCGCCGATGATGATCATACAGTCGCATTCTTTGGCCAGCTGCAGAGCTTCGCTTTGGCGATCGCTGGTCGCGGTGCAGATAGTGTTGAAACAGCGGAGTTCGCCTTTGATGGTTAACAGGGCGGCAGCGATTTCGTTATAGATTTGCTGTGATTGCGTGGTCTGAGCGAGCAGGGCGATGCGTGAAGGTTTGCGGCTGCTGAAAAAATCACCCGGTATATCTTCAACCGATGAAACCACCCGGGTATTTGCGGGCTCGCCGTAGCTGATCAGGCCGGTGACTTCCGGGTGCTCCGGTTCACCAATGATGATTACCTGGTAGCCGGCACGGCTCATTTCAGCGACAATTTTCTGGGCCCGACGGACAAAGGGGCAGGTCGCGTCAACCAGTTTCAGCGCGGATCTTTCGTCAAGTTTACGGGCGAGCTTCCGGGTTATGCCGTGCGATCTGACAATTGCGACCCCGGAGTCCGGGATCGAATCAAGGCCGATTGGTTTAACCCCTTTCCCCGCGAGTTGGTTGACAACCTGCGGATTATGAATGATGGGGCCCAGGGTTGAAATGCTGCAGCCTGAGTATTTTGCCGGGGCCTCATTTGCCAGTTTGACGGCCCGTTTGACGCCGAAACAGAAACCGGCGGTTTTGGCAATCTTTATCAGTGGTCGTTTGCTCATAAACGGGATTCCGGAAAACGGGCAAAAAAACGGGTTAAAATTTCTTCACAGACTTCGTCAATATCAAGATTGGTCGAATCAATCAGGATTGCGTCAGCGGCCCGGCGCAGCGGCGCCTGCGCCCGCGAACTGTCGGCCGCGTCACGATCAGCCAGAGCCTTGCTTACGCTTTGCAGATCCAGGGCGGCGGCCTGTTCTTTAAGACGACGTTGGGCCCGGGCTGAAATATCGGCGTCGAGGTAGATTTTGAGATCGGCATCGGGGAAGATGACCGTGCCCGCGTCACGGCCGTCGATAATCGCGGAACAATCCTTTGCGGCTTCTCTCTGGAGCGGCAGCAGGGCCTTTCTGACCAAAGGGATGCCGGAAACCACCGACGCGAGCTTGTCCATCTGCGGGGTTCTGATGGCAGCGGTGATTTCCTGCTCATTGCAGAAAACCAGGTTTTTCTCGGCAGCGGCCTGAAAGCGGATTTTGATGTTTCGCAGAAGTTGTTCCAGTTCCGCGCTTTCGGCCGGCGCGATTTCCTGTTTCAGGGTGGCCCAGGCCACAGCCCGGTACATGGCCCCGGTATCGATGTAGCTGATATTGAGCCGGGCGGCAATTTTTTTGCTGACCGTACTTTTGCCCGCGCCTGAAGGGCCGTCGATGGTTATGATGAAATTTTTATTGCGCGGCGTCATCTTACGATTTGACCCGTTCTATGTATTCGCCGGTCCGGGTGTCGATTTTCAGGCGGTCGCCGGGGTTGATAAACAGCGGAACATTGATTTTCGCGCCGGTTTCAACCGTAACCGGTTTGGTGACGCTGCTGGCGGTATCGCCTTTGAGGCCGGGTTCGGCTTCCGTGACTTCAAGGACAACAAAGGTCGGGAGTTCCAGATTGACGACCCGGCCTTTATAGAAAAGTACTGTGACCGTACTGTTTTCCTGGAGAAAGTTTTTGTCGTTGCCGACGAGGTCGGCGCTCAGTGACGTCTGCTCATAAGTGTCGTTGTCCATGAAATGAAAATCACCGTCGGTATAGAGATACTGCATCTCTTTTTCTTCAATGTCGGGTTTGCCGACCTTTTCGCCGGAGCGGAAAGTGCGGTCAACGACATTGCCGTTCAGCAGATTTTTCAGTTTGGTCCTGACAAAGGCGCCGCCTTTGCCGGGTTTGACATGCTGAAAGCTGACGATGGTAAAAGGCTCATTGTTGATTTCGATCTTGAGGCCGCGGCGAAAATCCGGAGTTGAATACATGTTTTTTTCCTTTTGCTTTGAGTATTGTCGGTTTTAAGTTAATAGGTGTAGGTGGTTTACTTAAGCAATTATCATATTTGCCAGATTTTTATCGATAGTGGTCAGTTTTTCCGGGCCGGCGGCGGTCAGGTGAAAGGTGTCTTCAATCCTGATGCCCCAGCGGTTCGGGAAGTAGCAGCCCGGTTCAATTGTGAAAACCATACCCGGTTCAAGTTTTCCATCTTGAGATTTGGGTGAAATTGACGGCGCTTCATGGATCTCCAGGCCGAGGCCGTGCCCGGTGCCGTGGCTGAATTCTTTGCTGAAACCACCGGCGCTCACCGCGTTTCTGACGATCCGGTCGAGTTCCCGGCAGCCGAGATCCGGGCTTAAGGCCGCCGCGCCGGTTTTTTGCGCTTCATAGAGGATATTGTAAACCTTTTGTAATTCGGGTTCCGGCTCCTTAAGGAAGAAAGTGCAGGTCTGGTCGCTGTGGTAGCCTTTGTAGCAGGCCCCGAAATCGATGGTTACCATATCGCCGGGGCTAAGCCGACGCTGAGATGCGACGCCGTGCGGCAGGGCTGAACGCGGGCCGCTGGCGACGATCAGCGGGAAGGCGGCGCGCTCACCGCCGTTGAGGCGAATCTGATATTCGATTTCGGCCGCCAGATCAGATTCGCGCATGCCGGGCTGTAAAAGATTGAGGCTAGAGCTTAAAGCCTGCTCGGCAATCGCGACCGCCTGCCGGAGAAGTTTTATCTCTTCAGCGTTTTTGTGTAAACGCGGCCGGCAGAGGCTTGCCGAAACCGGCTTAAGTTCACAGGGGTTGATTTCCCGCTGGAGCTTAAGCCAGTTGCCGGCGCAGAGTTTATTTTCGTCGGCCCCCAGAAATTCTATGGTGGAATTCTTTTTGATATTGTGACAGAGATCCTGAAAGCCGTTAATCTGAATCAGATCGATCCGATGCGGGATTTCGGCGGCGGCCTGGGTGGTGTAGCGTCCGTCGGTAAAGAAACTGCTTTTATCGGGGCTGACCAGAAGAAAGGCGCTGTCGCCGCTGTACCCGGTAAAATAGTTGAGATTAGCCGGGTGGTCGATAAGAAAAGCGTCGCATTCGGCTTCCGGCAACAGGCGGCAGAGCCGGTTCAGTCGCTCCGTATAGTTGATATCGGTTTTCATTTAACGTACATTTCAGATGGTCGGCAGATGTTTGAACGCCGTTAAAGCGACCAGGTATGAGGTTGCGCCGAAACCGCTGATTGTTCCCCGGCAGACGGCGGCGGTCAGGGATTTATGGCGAAAATCCTCCCGGCCGCTTATATTGCTCAGGTGTACTTCAATCACCGGCAGATCAATGGCGGCAATCGCGTCTCTGATGGCAACGCTGGTATGGGTGAAAGCCGCCGGATTGATAATAATACCGGAGAAATTCTCCGCGGCGCTATCCTGCAGCCAGTCAATAATTATACCCTCGTGGTTGCTCTGGCGGCACTCAACCGTAAAATTTAACTGTTCGGCTTCCGCGGTGATAATGGCATTTATCTCGCTAAGACTGAGTGAGCCGTAAACCTCCGGTTCCCGCCGGCCGAGCAGGTTGAGGTTGGGGCCGTGAATGATAAGTATTTCCATAGTTTTTCCCGTTACTTGGCAATTATGTGTAAAAGTTTTTTCAGGTGGCTGATTTTTCGCCGGGTATGCCGGGTTTTGCGGGTGCTTTCCGGGCTTGTCTGCGGTTTGAAATATTCTCTTATTTCAATAATCTTTTTCTGATATTCCGCCTCTTTGTCCGGGTTCTGCCGGCCGAGTTCCCGGTATATCGCAATCGCTTCCCGCCAATGCCTCTGGTTGAGAAGCAGCTGCGCCATGGTTTCCGTCCGGATCGGCGGTGATGAATTTTCGGGCTCGGGTTTGTTCATTAAAATTGATTTTCCTGGAAAGTCTCGGTTCGTAGCCCTTGATTAGTAGAAAAAGAGTTGCAAGTCAAGGATGATGCCTTTGAACCGGATTCCGGCTGACGAAATTTTTATTTAACTGTCCCGGAACTGATAGATAAGTGCGCAAATAGTGACACAGTCTTGAAAACTGAAGATCTTTTATGTTACTGTGGCGCATTTTTTTTTGCAATGAATTAATAATGTCTCCCGCAAAGGCGTTTATGCCCTTACAGGGTGCCGGGACGCAAAGAGTTTTAAGAAAAAATAGTAACTATTCAGCCGAATCCGGGGTCGGGCGCGGTTTTTCTCCGCCCGGCGTTAAGATTTCTGTTTTTCCTTTAAGCTCGCTGCGCCCGCCTTGCAAAACTCGCTTACGCTCAAACAGTTGCAATGCTAATGCGGGAACAATCCCCGCAACCTAATCGGGCCTTTCCGGCCCGCACCCCAAGGGCAATCCGCTGGTCGCACCCCAAGGGCAATCCGTTGGGCGCAAATAAGTACTCTTATCAGAACATTTTCTGATTATTAAATCTTGTTTTTTGGTGCAGAAAATAACCTGTAAGCTACTAACTTCAGAAAATTGAGATGTTAAATGTAAATCAGTGAACCTGACTCATTAAGTTGAGTTGTGGAAAAAGGGGCGGAAGAGGGGGCTTTATGCGGGCGG
>WFRP01000184.1 GCA_015486505.1 Pseudomonadota bacterium
CCTTACAGGTTATTTTCTGCACCAAAAAACAAGATTTAATATCCAGAAAATGTTCTGATAAGAGTACTTATTTGCGCCCAGCGGAAGTGCCCTTGGGGTGCGCCCAGCGGATTGCCCTTGGGGTGCGCCCAACGGATTGCCCTTGGGGTGCGACCAGCGGATTGCCCCTGGGTGCGGGTCATAATAAGGTCGCTTGGGTTGCGGGATTTGTTCCCGCATTAGCATTGCAACTGTTTGAGCGTAAGCGAGTTTTGCAAGGCGGGCGCAGCGAGCGTAAGGAAAAACAGAAATCTTAACGCCTGGCGGAGAAAAACCGTGCCCGACCCCGGATTCGGCTGAATAGTTACATATAAGTTTTTCTGCGGTGACCGCTATTCCGGTGACGGAACTAATCGATATCCCGCGGGGCGAAAAATAATTTAACCATCAGCGGCCGTTATCAATCTGAAATTGATAACGGCCTTTTAATTTCCGGTCTCCGCCGCGGCAAGTATAAGAGTCAGTCGTTTTTTCAGCCAGATGCCGGCGATAGTCGCGGAAGTTATACTGCCGCATAGTGAGGCGATTGCGACCATCCGGAAATCGTAATGGCAGTAGAGCGTAAAAAAAGCCGCCAGCGGCAGGGCGACAATGAAGAGTCGGGTGCCGTTGATTACCAGACCGGGGAGGCCGTAGCCCAGGCCCTGCAGGGCCCGGTTGCAGGAGATGGTGATGGCCATAAAGGGAAAACTCAAGATTTCCAGGCGCAGGTAGGAGACCGCAAGTCGCAGCGGTTCCGCTTCGTCGGTGAAAAAACGTAAAAAGATATGCGGCCGGAAAAACATCGCGCTACTGCAGGACAGAGCGAAACTGATATTAACCAGAATCGCGAAAACGATGATTTCATTTAAAAGCCGGTAGCGGCGGCTGCCGTAGAAAAGGGCGCTTAAAGTCAGCAGCGCGACTGAAAAAGCGACCATCGGAATAATTACCGCGCTGTCAAGCCGGGTGATTAAGCCTAAAGCCGCGACCGTAGCGGTGCCGTAGCCGGAAATCATCCGGTTGATACCCATCATATAGAGTGCCATCAGCAGCATTGTGAAACTGGCGGGCAGGCCGATGGCGAAAATTTCTCTGATGGTACTCAGTGAAAAATGCCAGACTTTGCGGCTCAGGCGTAAAGCCGAGCGTCGCCGGAGGAAGAAAATCGCCAGAATCAAGCCGCAGAAGAGGGCGATATCGGTGGCGATTGCGGCCCCGGAAATCCCAAGATCAAAGGTGAAAATAAAGAGCGGGTCGAGGACGATGTTCAGGAGGAGCGTGAAAAACTGAACCTTCATCGGGGTTACGGTGTCGCCCTGAGCCGTGAAGGTGCTGTTGATGGCGTACATCGCGAACATGAAAAAAGCCCCGGCGGCAATGATACGCATGTAGTCAGCCGCGAGTCGGTGGACTTCGGCCCGGGCTCCGAGGATGGTTAAAAGTGGATTGAGAAAGATTTCGGCGAGTAAAAAGAGAACCCCGGCACAGAGCAACGAGCTGGCGATACCATGCAGAACCGTGTTGGCGGCGGCCGCATTATCACCGGCGCCGATGAGTCGGGCGACGGTTGAGTTCAAGCCGACGCCCATGCCGACATTGAATGACACCAGAGTGAAAAAAAGCGGAAAAGAGAAGGTTAAGGCTGCCAGCGGGGCCGCGCCGAGCCTGCCGATGTAGGCGGTGTCGACGAGGTTGTACATGGTCTGCATCAACGTCGCCATCAGGGTGGGCCAGGCTAAGTGAAACAGGGCGCGTTTCGGCGCCCGGGCAAATCTTTCAAGTTCGCTTTTTATGGCAGGGCCCTCATCGATTGAAACGGGGAGCGAAACCGGTGGCCGGGAAAATATTGGGTAAATTCCCGGCCCGTCGACGGCTGCCTCCTAGAAAATCCAGAGATAGGCGACCCAGTAGCCGATCAGGACACTGAGGATATTCCAGTGGGCATTATTGTTGAAAAAAAGATCCCAGTCGAAATGGCGGATTTCAGCTTTGTCGAATTTTGTTGACGCGGGGATGAAGCGGTTGACATTGCTGCAGTATTGAGCATATTTTTCGCCGAAAATCTCTTTTAAGGCTTCTTCTTCACGACCGACCCGGTTGGTCATATAAAAATAGTAGATGATTGTATAAACGATTATGAGAAACAGACTGCCGGTAATCGCTACGGCCCCCAGGATTAACAGGTAGCGGCCGATATACATCGGGTTTCTGATTACGGTATAAGGCCCTTTGTCGGCGAGGTCTTTTTTCTTGTTCAGGGTTGCGAAACACCAGACCTGCAGGCCTTCACCCACCAGCGAGATCAGCAATCCCGGCCAGAAATACTGGGGTTTCATCATCAGGATGAAAATAATTGCCGCCGCAATCGCCAGGGGCCAGCGGTAGGTTACGAGTTTGGCGCGGAGTTCAGGGTCGTTAAAAAGGTGGTTGATTTTGTCCAGGAAGTCATTCACTTTGCTTTTTTCCTTGATGAAATGTTGAAAATTTACGATCTTTTGTTGAAAAAACGCCCCTGTTAACATAAATTTCAGACAAATTGCAACTTCAAACTTGCTCGCTGGATATTTTATATAACGAATCGATCTGCGGCCAATTTTTTTTATTGTATTTATGAGAGGATAGTGCCGCAGCCGCGAAAATCATAACCCTTGAAAGTTGAGGTTTTCAAGGTCAGCCGTTCCGGTTCGAGGAAGGCGAAGAAATTACTCAGTGGCGGGGCGGAAAAGCTCTCTTTCAGCGTGACCAGATCAAAGCGTTCCTCAATCAGGGGCACAAAACCCAGGTTTAACTGATGGGCGACGTACTCAATGCCCATGCCGGCATCGGCATTGCCTTGCAGGATCGCCAAACCGGTTTCAAGATGGGTGATCCGCTCAACCTTGTAGCCGTTAATCTCATCCGGGGTAAGTTTTTCTTTTTCTAAAAGATAATCGAGCAGGTAGCGGGTGCCGGAACCCGGATTGCGATTGATGAATTTGAGATTATCGCGGCTGAGATCGCCAAGGTTTTTGATATTACGCGGGTTCCCGGCCTGAACCAGCAGGCCCTGCCGGCGATAGGCCAGATTTATGATTATAAACTTCCGCTCGGCGAGATGTTTTTCCACATAAGGGAGGTTGTACTGGCCGGTCGGGGGGTGAAAAAGATGAATCCCCGCCACCTGGGCTTTACCCTCGGCCAGAGCCTGAAGCCCGCGCTGACTGCCGACCGCCGCGTGAAAAATCATCTGTTTCGGGAAGTGAAGCTGATTAAATTCCTCCATCAGATGGCCGAGCAGGGGGTCGTCACTGCCGGCCATCAGGATACTTTTGGCCAATTCGGTCTGTTCTTCCAGCCAGCGGTTAATTTGCTCCAGTGGAAAAAGCCATTTCCCGACCGCGCGGGTGCAGGGAATGCCGCCCTCCTGAATCAGCTGGTAAACCTTTTTTTCATTGATTTTGAGGTAAGCGGCAATCTCTTTGGTGCTAAGCAGCTCTTTAACGGCCACAGCTTTTTTCTCCTTAAGGGTTGTCGGGCTTATTTTAAGTTCAGCTGTTTTCGGTAGAGATCCGCCATTTCCGGTTTATAGCAGACAAAAATTATTTTGATTTCCTCTGAGCACTGCGTCAGAAAAGTTTTCACGGCGTTTACCGCGATGGCGACCGCCGCCGCATGCGGATAGCCGTAAACCCCGCAGCTTATCGCCGGGAAGGCGATACTTTTGAGGCCGTATTGATCGGCAAGTTTAAGGCATTCATCATAACAGGAGCGTAATTGCCCGGCCTCATCAAGACTGCCGCCGTGCCAGATCGGCCCGACCGTGTGAATTACATAGTCGGCCGGAAGTTTGTAGGCTTTAGTGATGCACGCGCTTCCGGTCGGGCAGCCGCCGATTTTTCGGCATTCCGCCAGAAGCTGCGGCCCGGCCGTGCGATGGATGGCCCCGTCCACGCCGCCGCCGCCGAGCAGGGAAGAGTTGGCGGCATTGACAATCGCGCCGACCGGTTCAATCGTGATATCTCCAACTTTAACTTCAATATTCATAAAATCACCAGGGTTACGGTTTGCGGTTGAAAAAACTGCGCCGGTCTATATATCCTTGTAATCATAAATGTCAAACAGAACTTCCTTCAGTTTGATTTTCAACTTTTACGACCTTCTTAATTTTTTGGTAACTATTCAGCTCAACTTCATCTCTCCGATTTCCGGAGGGGGCGGGGGTGGTTTTTCGTAAGCGGTTGCGGAAACGATTTCGTTGTTTTTCGGAAGCGAGCGGGAGCCCATATGCATTGCAACTGTTTGAGCGTAAGCGAGTTTTGCAAGGCGGGCGCAGCGAGTGTAAGGAAAAACAGAAATCTTAACGCCTAGCGGAGAAAAGCCGCACCCGACCCCGGATTCGGCTGAATAGTTACATTTTTTTTTAACATCCTTTTGTTTTGTTTCCTGATATGTTAATTC
>WFRP01000185.1 GCA_015486505.1 Pseudomonadota bacterium
GAACATTTTCTGATTATTAAATCTTGTTTTTTGGTGCAGAAAATAACCTGTAAGGTACTAATGGGCTCCCGCTCGCTTCCGAAAAACAACGAAATCGTTTCCGCAACCGCTTACGAAAAACCACCCCCGCCCCCTCCAGAAGGTGGGGGGGGGTAAAATTTGGCTGAATAGTTACTTAAAATTAAACAATTAAGGCCCGCCACACCAGGTGGGTTTTCATTACAAATCGGCTAACGGATCTTAAATAAACACAGGAACATAAAAAAACTGCTTCCAGCCTGTGATCTGAAAGCAGTTTTAAAATTTCTCTAAAAAACTGACAACCATCTATTCCGTAATGGAAACGGACAAGCAAACGTCTTCTAACGACGCAGGCCCAGACTGCCGATCACATCTTTGTAGCGTTTAAACTCTTTCTTCTTCAGGTAGTCAAGCAGACGCCGTCGCTGACCAACCAGTTTCAACAACCCCCGACGGGAATGAAAATCGTGTTTGTGCTCTTTGAAATGATCGGTCAGGTAAGTAATTCTCTCACTTAACAGAGCAATCTGCACTTCCGGGGAACCGGTATCGCTCTCGTGGAGCCTGTATTTCTCGATGATATCATTTTTTTGACCACTTGCGAACGCCATTGGAACTTTTCTCCTTTTCGAAATTTTCTCTAAGATTTTATATAAAGTTAAATATTTTGTAACTATTTTCAAGCTTTTCACTCAAGCTCTGTTTTTTCTTAAAATCAGAGGCAACCATACTAGCATAAAACAAAAGCCATGTAAAGCTATTGTTGCATCACGATTCGCTTGCGCTAAGCACCCGGCTCATCCGCAAACATTTTTCCTTATCACCCCGGCGCCCGGAATCCTGAAGCCGGGCCAGCGCCAGAAGATTATTATCCGCGTCAAGCAGCATTATTTCAGCAGCGGCTCCGGCTTCAGGCAAATCAGCCGGGTTAATCTCAGGCAATTCCGTTAACGATAAAGCCCGACCGTGCGCTATCTTGTCTTTTAAGTCGAAATCCGCGATCACAATCCGGGGCAGATGCCCTAAAACTTCCGGCAGAACTAACAGCGGGGCTTTGCCGCCGGCAGCAACCTGCTCTTCCAAAGCCGCCAGGGTAAGCGACTGCTCCAGATTAAAAGCGCCGCTCGCTTCACGGCGCAACGACCAGATGCGGCCGCCGCAGCCTAAATCACGGCCGACATCAGCCGCCAGTGACCTGACATAAGTACCCCGGGAACAGACCACCCGAAACTCAGCCAGCGGCGGTTTGTACGAGAGCAGTTCAAACGAATCAATTTCAATCTTACGTTCCGGCGGCTTAACCTCGATACCGGCCCGGGCATAGGCGTAAAGCGGTTTGCCCTGCTGTTTGATGGCCGAATAAACCGGCGCTGTCTGCGTGATCCGGCCGACGTAGGCCGCGAATACCGCGGCAATTTCATCTTCAGAAAAATCAAGCGGCCCGGAATGCCGGGCCACGACCGTGCCGTCACGGTCCAGGGTATCGCTTTCGACTCCAAATTCAATCTCACCGCTGTAAACTTTACGGCTCTCATCCAGATATTGAATCAGCCGGGTCGCCTGATTCAGAGCAATCGGCAGAACTCCGGTCGCCAAAGGGTCAAGGGTTCCGGTATGGCCGACCTTGCGACAACCAAGCAGGCGTTTGATTTTGCCGACCACCCGCTGAGATGTCATCCCCTCCGGTTTATCGATAACCAGAAAACCTGTTTCAGTCATCAGATTCAAGTTTCTCTGTCTGCTTGTCAACCAGAGCAAAAATCTTTTCGATCAAATCTTCAAGTTTACCCTGCAGCCGGCAGCCGGCGGCATTATGATGGCCGCCACCGCCGAACGCGGCCGCCAGAGCCGCGACATTAACCTTACCCCGGGAGCGAAAACTGAATTTATAGTCATCCGGCCCGATTTCACGGGCCATAAAAGCGACCTCAACCCCGGCGATTGAGCGCGGGTAATTGATCAGGCCGTCAGTATATTCACCATCAGTCCCGGTCGCTTTGAACATTGCCTCGGTCACCCAGACCGCCGCCGCCCGTTTTGAGGCGGCAATCCGCAATGTCTTTAAAACCAGCGCCGTCAGTTTAATCCGTTCGACCGGCTGACTTTCATAAACCTGCTGGGTAATATCCCAGGGCTTAACCCCGCGCCGCACCAGATCACCGGCCACCGCGAAAGCGCTGGGCGTCGCGTTCGAATAGCGGAATGAGCCAGTATCCGTCAAAATCGCGGTATAAAGATTAACGGCAATATCGAGGCCGAAATCAGGCGCCAGAATCACCGCAAGCTCGTAAATTAATTCGCCGGTGGCACAGGCGTCGGCACAGACAAGATTAATGTCGGCCGCCAAATCAGCGGTCAGGTGGTGATCGATACAGAGCGAACACTTAGAGCCCGACCAGGCCGCGAGTTCATCCCCGGCCCGGGCAAATTCACTGCAATCCAAAAGGCAGAGAAGATCGCAGGCTGGCGGCAGCCGGTTGCCAACCAGTTCCGCTCCCGGCAGAAATTTGTAGCTGTAGGGCACCGCGTCACGATTATAAACCGTGACTTCCTTACCCAGGCCGCGCAAAATAAGCGCCAGGCCCAGAGATGAGCCCAGAGCGTCACCATCAGGATCGATATGAGCGGCAATCACAATCGTACTCGCCGTTTTCAGCGCCTTTAAGGCTGAATTTACGGCCCCGGATTCAAGCAGACCCATCTAGCATTCTCCTTCATTATGAATCTTGCTGAAAATCCCCTCCAGATGTTCACCTTTGAGCGTCGTATCATCAAAACGGAAATGAAGTTCCGGAATACGCTTCAAATGGAGACGCCGGCCCAGCTCCCGGCGCAGATAACCGGCCGTGCTCTCAAGCCCGGCCGATGTATTTTCCCGCTCTTCGTCGCTGCCGTAAACCGTAAAAAAAACGCTGGCGTGGCTTAAGTCAGGGGCAACTTCAACATCCAGAACCGTAACAAAACCGATCCGCGGATCCTTAATCTCCCGAATCAGCATATTCGAGATCTCGCCGCGCAGCTGATCCCCGATCCGTTGACAGCGCTGACTTTGTTCTTTCATAGTAAATCCCGATAGAGCCAGTCAACTACAACGTAGCCGCGACTTCTTCAATCGTAAAAGCTTCGATGACATCACCGACTTTTACATCATTGTAATTTTCAACACCGATCCCGCATTCAAAACCGGCGGCAACCTCTCGGGCGTCGTCCTTAAATCGTTTAAGGGAAGCAATTTTACCCTCGACAATAACCACATTATCGCGCAAAAGGCGGATTTCCGCGTTCCGTTTAACCTTGCCGTCAATCACGCGGCAGCCGGCAATCGTCCCGACCTTGGAAACATTAAAGACCTCGCGCACCTCGGCCCGACCGAGATAGACTTCCCGCACATCCGGCGCCAGCAGGCCTTCCATCGCTTTTTTCAAATCATCAAGCAAATCATAAATAACCGTATAGAGACGAACATCCACATTTTCCTGCTCAGCCAGATGCTGGGCTTTAAGATCCGGACGCACGTTGAAAGCCACGATAATTGCCTGGGAAGCGGCGGCCAGCATAACATCGGCCTCTTTCACCCCGCCGACCGCGGCGTGAACAACTTCAACTTTAACCTTGGCGGTCGCCTGTTTTTTCAAAGATTCACTGACCGCTTCAACCGAGCCCTGAACATCACCCTTAACAATAATATTCAGCTGCTCAACCGCACCCTCTTCCATCTTGTCGAAAAGATCTTCCAGGGAGATTTTACTGGTCTTGGAGATATCCCGCTCCCGGGCTTTATGCTGACGGTTCGCGGTCAGTTCCTTGGCCTGTTTTTCCGATTTGACGACATTAAAATCATCGCCGGCCGCAGGCACCCCGCTTAAGCCTAAAATCTCAACCGGAATTGACGGCCCGGCACTCTCAATCTGCCGGCCGCGATCATCAAGCAGAGCTCGCACCCGGCCACTGTAAAGCCCGGCAACGACAAAGTCACCCGCCTTGACCGTACCTTCCTGCACCAAAACGGTAACCACCGGCCCTTTTCCGCGATCAAGACGGGATTCAAGCACCACTCCGCTGGCGGATTTATTGGGATTGGCCGTAATCTCCATCATTTCGGCCTGAAGCAGGATCATTTCAAGCAGCGTATCCAGATGCAATTTCTTCTTCGCCGAGACCTCAACGAAGATAGTATCGCCGCCCCACTCTTCCGAGAGCAGACCGTGCTCACTCAACTGCCGCCGCACCTCATCGGGACGGGCGTTGTCTTTATCAATTTTATTGATGGCGACAATAATCGGCACTCCGGCAGCTTTGGCGTGGTTAATCGACTCGATCGTCGTCGGCATCACGCCGTCATCAGCCGCGACCACCAGGATAACAATATCAGTAACTCCGGCACCGCGGGAACGCATTGAGGTAAAGGCTTCATGACCCGGGGTATCGACAAAAGAGATCTCGCCTTTCTCCAGCGATACCATATAGGCGCCAATATGCTGAGTAATTCCGCCGGCCTCACTTTCAGCAACCTGGGCTTCACGAATGGCGTCCAAAAGTGAAGTTTTGCCGTGATCAACGTGGCCCATAATGGTTACCACCGGCGGGCGGGCAACCAGATCTTCCGGTTTATCGTCGGTGCGCTCCAGGACCAGATCTTCATCAAAAGCGACATTTTCCACCGTATGCCCGTACTCATCGGCAACCAGTACGGCCGTATCGTAATCAATCATCTGATTGATCGTCACCATACTGCCCATAGTCATAAGTTTGCCGATCACTTCACCGGACTTGACGCCCATCTTTTTCGCCAGTTCGCCAACCGTAATCGCGTCGGTAATTTTGATGATTCGTTTGATCATCTTCGGCATCGTAATTTCGGTTTTCTGGCCGCCCTTCTTCTTACTGCCGCGGCTTTTACGAGATCTTCCGCGGCCGTCAGAGAAATTAAAATCCTTGATAACCGAGCGCCGTGAACCCTTGCGGGAACGTTTGCCGGTATCATTAAAACCTTTATCGGATTCCGGAGCCGCGTCTTTTTTCCGTGACTTGCGCCCTTTTCTGGCGCTGTCTCCCGGAGCATCAGAAGCTACCACCGACAACGGCGTGGAATCAGGTTCCGCGCCGGGCATGGCGGCCACGGTTTTCCGTTTGCTTTTGGGCCGCGGCGGCCGGCCGCCGGGCCGGGTTCCCAAATCACTTAAAGCGACACGGCCGATGACCCGGGCCCCGCGCTCATCTTTGCCCTTCTTCTTTTTCGCTGGGGCCTCATCCTTTTTGGCGGCCGTTTTTTCAATATCGGCTCCGGTTTCATCGGCAACCGCTGCCGGACTCCCGGTCGCCGCGGCATCCGCGGCCGCGCTCTCATCTTCGACCACCGCCACGGAATCCGAGGTTTTCGCGCCGGATTCCGATTCAGCCGTAACCGAAACTTCCGGAGTTTCGGCCGCAGCCGCCGCAGAATCAGCGGCAACCTCTGCTTCGGTTGCGGCCTGCGGCGCGGCCGTAGCGGCCGCAACTGCGGATTCAGCCGCTCCGGCTTCAGGCTCGGCTTCAGGCTCGGATTCAGGCTCGGTTCCGGGCTCGGTTCCGGATTTAACCTTGCTTTCGCCAACCGGGGTTTTTTCAGCCGCAGATGCCGGCGGCGGATGTTCAACATCACTCTCCGAAGCGGCCGCGGATTCAGCCGCGTCGCTATCGGCAACCGCCGCCGGAGGCTCTGCCGCGGTTGCTTCCGCCGGAGTTTCCGGAACGGCCGGCTGCACCACTTTCCGCCGCCGACGCACAGACGTACCAACCCTTTTCTCAACCACACCAGGCCCCTGATGTTCTTTACACCACGCTTTGACCCGGGCAACATCTTCGTCACTCAAAGAACTGAATTTAGTGCTGACCTCAATCTCCAAGTTCTCAAGTATCGTAATGAGCTCGGCCTCTTTCAATTTCAAGGCCCGAGACAATTCATAAACCTTGGTTGTCTTTTTTCCCCGCAGAATCAAGGTTGCTTACCCCCTAACTTAAATCTGTTATTTTTTTCACTCACCTGGTAAGTGGATTAAGAATCATAAAAATCAGTCACAACAATAATCAGTCACAACCGGCTTCCTGCAGCAAACGCGCCCGGCTCTCGCAACTTAAGGCTTCAGCTCCGAGCGGCAGGCGGCCGAAGCGGCGTTTACCGGCGAGGAAGCGGCTTAAACATTCTGCATTCCGGCAAATATAATAACCCCGGCCCGGAGAGCGGAAGCGATAATCATAAACCAGCTTGTCACCCGCCGTCACCAGCCGGCAAAGGCTTTTCTGCGCCAGTTTCCGCCGGCAGATCAGACAGGTTCTCCGGGGAACCTTTCCCGACTTACTCGACAAGGCCGACCGGAGCTTTTTCCGGTTCTCCGGTAAGCGCCGGAGCCGCTTCGGTTTCCGGTTCGACTTCGGCAGCGGCGGCATCAGAGTCAGCATCGGCCCCAGACTCAGAATCCGCCGCAGCCTCAGAGTCAGCCGCAGCCTCAGAGTCAGCCGGGGCCTCAGAGTCAGCCGGGGCCGGAGTCTCTTCTCCGGATTCGGCAGCCGCTTCTTCACCGGCAGCGGATTCAAGCTCAGCGACGCTCTCAGCTTCAGCTTCCGAATCTTTACCGGCGCCGGTTTCGGGCTCAGTTTCGGGCTCGGCTACCGGATTCGCGGCCGCTTCCTTGCGGGCGTGAAACACTTCGACCGCGCGCTCAATCAAAACCTCGGGGTCAACCCCCTCAGTGCCGATAATATCAGCAAGTTCGGCAACCGTACTCCCGGCGATATCTTCCAATTTACGAAATCCGTTATCATAAAGCAGCTCCATTGCCGTATTATTGAAGCCTTCAAGATCGGCAAAGGGCGAGAAAAGTTTATCAAAATCATCCGCCACCCGCGAGGCCGATTTCACATCAAGTTTCCAACCGGTCAATTTGGCGGCAAGCCGCACATTGAGACCGCGCCGGCCGATCGCCAGCGAGAGTTGCTCGTCAAGCACGACAATTTCCATCGAATGACGATCTTCATCGAGAATGATTTTATTGATCTCAGCCGGAGAAATCGCGTTACAGACGTAACGGACCGGATCGGGATTCCAGCGAATAATATCAATCTTTTCGCCCCGGAGCTCCTGCACGACATTCTGCACGCGCGAGCCGCGCACGCCGACACAGGCGCCCACCGGATCAACATCGTGATCGTTGGTCGTTACCGCGATTTTACCCCGGACCCCGGGCTCGCGGGTCGCCCCCATAATCTTGATGACGCCCTCAAAAATCTCAGGCACCTCAACCTCGAAAAGCCGGATCAAAAAACCGGGATGCGAACGGGAAAGCACAATTTTCGGGCCTTTTGCCGTAATTTCCACCTTCAAAAGATAAGCCCGAATCCGCTCACCCTGACGGAAACTCTCCCGGGGAATGGTTTCGGAACGGGGGAGAATCGCTTCGGTTGAGCCAAGGTTGACAATCAGATTACCGCGCTCAACCCGCTGGACAGAGCCGTTGATAATCTCGCCGACTTTTTCGTGATACTCCTCGTAAATACTTTCACGCTCAGCCTCACGAATCTTCTGCATAATGACCTGCTTCGCCGTCTGCGCCGCGATCCGGCCGAAGTCGTCAGTATCCAGTTTAAGCCCGAGGCTGTCACCGATTTCGACATCAGGGTCGATCTCGAGAGCTTCTCGTAAAGTTATCTGATAATATGAATTTTCCACCTCTTCCACGACTTCGACGAACTCGAACAGTTCAATCTCGCCAGTCTCGTCATCATAGGAAGCTTCGATCTCACGGGCGGCACCCAGTTTCTTTTTCGATGCCGTAACCATCGCCGACTCAATTGCCTCAATCAGAATCTCTTTGGGAATATTCTTCTCTTTACTGACCTGATCAAGTATGAAGTTCAAACTTGAGGACATAATCTTAAACAATTCTCCTTAAACCCGGTTCTGCCGGGGTTAAATGTTACTCTTCAAAAATTTAATATAAGTGTAACTATTCAGCCGAATCCGGGGTCGGGCGCGGTTTTTCTCCGCCAGGCGTTAAGATTTCTGTTTTTCCTTACGCGCGCTGCGCCCGCCTTGCAAAACTCGCTTACGCTCAAACAGTTGCAATGCTAATGCGGGAACAGACTCCCGCAACCCAAACGGAGCCCTGCGGCCCGCAAATAAGTACTCTTATCAGAACATTTTCTGATTATTAAATCTTGTTTTTTGGTGCAGAAAATAACCTGTAAGGTACTAATGCGGGAACAGACTCCCGCAACCCAAACGGAGCCCTGCGGCCCGCAAATAAGTACTCTTATCAGAACATTTTCTTGTTTTTACAGTTGAAAAAAGCTGTCGAAAAAAACAAGAAAATAACCTGTAAGGTACTAACGGACTCCCGCTCGCTGGGAAAAACAACGAAATCGTTTCCGCAACCGCTTACGAAAAACCGCCCCCGCCAGAAGGTGGGGGGGGTAAATTTTGGCTGAATAGTTACAAATAAGTTTTCTCAGTCGCCGAAGTTGTAGACCAGATTGCACCTTGCCGACTCGGCCAGAGGCACCACAAATTCCTCACCATCAACCGCAACCGTCACTGTCAGGGGTTCGTCCTGAACCTTCAGCAAAACGCCCTTGAAACGCCGGCGGCCGGCCAGAGGCTGAGCCAGCTTAATCTTGACCGTCTCTCCTATCCGGCTCTGGAAATCCTTAAACTTACGCAGACGCCGATTAAGTCCGGGTGAAGATATTTCAAGATTGTAACGCCCGGCAATCGGATCTTCAACATCAAGCAAAGCCCCGAACATCCGGCTGACGTGCGCGCAGTCATCGAGGGTTACACCGCCCTCTTTATCGATAAAAAGCCTCAAGACAGAGCCTTCATCGCTCTGACTTAATTCCAGATCGACCAGTTCAAAGCCCAGATTCAGCAGAAGATCCTCAGCCAGAACCTGAATCTTACCGCGCCGATCCTCCGGCAATTCCAGCGTTGCCACCATAACAATAATTTGAAATATAACCTGAGATTTGAAACAAAAAAAGTGGGCTCCTGAAAGAGCCCACTTGCAAAAAACCGTCTCCGGCTGAACCAAATTTTCGCAAACGTGCCAGCCTACTAACATCTCAACAAAAAAAAAGCAAGTTTTTTTTGGCCGGCGGCAAAAGCATCAACCAATGGGCAGCCAACATCTTTAAGCCAGCCAGCCGCGCCCATTAATTTCTCTATATCTCAAACTTTATCTCAAACTTTCTGAGTCAGGTTAAACAATTGATATTTATTAATAAAATTATTTGCCCGCGGTTTTTCTCCGCGTCTTGGCGGGAGACAAAAAATCAGAAAGTTGAGTCTTTATCAAACCTTTTTGCGGGCGGCAAAGCCCTGTTTGAGTTGCGGAGTTTATTCCCGCATTCGACTACCGTTCCAAATCACCTCGATATGGGGACAGAATTCAATTTAGTCCCCGTGCGCAGCCCCCAAAGGCACTTCCGTTGGGCGCAGGGCGAACCAATTTTGTTTATTTCCTCTGTAACTTTACCGCCAGGCCGAGTAAAGTCGAACATTTTCGATCAAACCTTGAACTGCTTAACCACTCGGGTCAATTTTTCGGAAACCTTGACCAGGTCCTGAACCCCTCCCCGTATGGAGTTGCTGTCCTGATCCGCTTCTCGGGCCACCTGATTCACATGGGCAATATCCCGGGCAATCTCACCGGTGACCGCAGAGATCTGGGAGATGTTTTCATTAACTTCCTGAACCCCCTGACCCGCTTGGGAGATGTTACCGGAGATATCCTGGGTGGTGGCCGACTGTTCTTCAATCGCCGCGGCAACGGTTGCCACTATCTCATTGATTTCATTGATAACGCCGACAATTTCCTGGATAGCGGTCACCGACTCTTCAGTGCTGGACTGCACCCCTTTGATCCGGTCGTTGATTTCGCTGGTGGCATCCGCGGTCTGCTGGGCAAGCGTTTTAATCTCTCCGGCGACCACGGCAAAGCCCTTGCCGGCTTCCCCGGCTCTGGCAGCTTCAATGGTGGCATTAAGGGCCAGAAGATTGGTCTGTTCGGAAATACCCTTGATGGTCTCAGTCACTTTGGAGATCTGAGACGCCGCTTTTCCCAACTCATCAACGCTTCCCGACACCTGAGCGGCTTTTTCAACCGCATTACCGGTGGTTTCGCTTCCCCTTGAAATATTGGCGGCAATTTCGGAAATGGTGGCGGTCATTTCCTCCGCGGCGGCCACTACGGAGCGAATATTGGCGGCAGTCTGCTCGGTAGAACCGGCCACGGAGTTCATGTTGCTGTTCATCTCTTCGGAGGCGGCGGAAACAGTATTTGATTTTTCAACCGTATCCTGAGAACTGCCCGTAATCCGGTCGGCCAGTTCCTTGATGCCTGAGGATGTGCGGTTTAAGGCGTCGGTCCCGTCATGCAGTTCATGGACCACCTTTCTGAGTGTGGTCACCATTTTGTTCAGGGCCCCGACCAGGACTCCGACTTCATCTTTCTGCCGGACATCAAGGGTTTTATCAAAATTGCCCTGGGCCACATAGTCGGCAAATTCCACCGCTCGGGACAGGGATCCGACAATGGAGCGGCTGACAAAAAAGACTGTAATCAGGGAAAAAATCATAACGCCGACAATACCGATGACGACAGCTCTCAGTATGTCGTGTTCATGTTTTTCCATCCCCTGGAAGCTGTCTGCCAGTTCTTTTCTATGCTCCCCGACAAGTTTGTTAATGATATTTGAGAGCTTTTCCGCAAACGGGTCGAACTCGGCCATCATGGAATTGCCTTTTTCCGGGCCGCCGGCAATATAGGCCTGAGCCATTTTTTTGCCCATGGCGTAGTAGTCATTTAAACCCTTCCTCATATCGATAAGAAGAGCGACCATATCATCTTCGCCATACTTCCGATGTTCCGCTATGGAAAAAGCAATGCGTTTCAGCGCATCCTGATAATAGGTTTCCGCCTCTTGATAACCGTCGTCATACCCTTTGGCGGCCCGGGTGGCGGAGATGTCGGTCAGCCAGCCCTGGATCTGCTCGATATCCCGCTTAATTCCAATAAAATTAAAGGTATGCGGCAGAACTTCATTTTTTGCTACATTAATCTCCACGGATACGTCCTTGAGATGATAATAGGTCACAAGGCCGCTGAGCAAAAACAACAAGCAGATAAATCCAAATGCCAGCAACAATTTCAGCTTGATGGACAAATCATTGAATTTTTTCACTTCCCCCCCTTCTAAGTAACGCTTTGTAAATATGTGAAATTATAAGAGTTTTATGCTATGCCTAATATAGGCATAATGTGCAGCAAGCTCTTTTGTTACTTTTAAATATGTGGCCGCAATAGCGGTCTGGGATGCTTCTAAGTAACGCTTTGTAACTATAGGAAATTATGTGATTTTTATCTGTGTCTATCCGTGTCCATCTGTGGTTCAACACTAAAATAGAAACCACAGATGAACGCAGATTAACACAGATTTAGTGCCTTACAGGTTATTTTCTTGTTTTAAAACAAGAAAATGTTCTGATAAGAGCACTTATTTGCGGGCCGCAAGGCCCTGTTTGGGTTGCGGGATTTGTTCCCGCATTAGTACCTTACAGGTTATTTTCTGCACCAAAAAACAAGA
>WFRP01000186.1 GCA_015486505.1 Pseudomonadota bacterium
AATCTTGTTTTTTGGTGCAGAAAATAACCTGTAAGGTAACAATGCGGGAACAAATCCCGCAACCCAAGCGAGCCTTTTCGGCTCGTACCCAGGGGCACTTCCGTTGGGCGCAAATAAGTACTCTTATCAGAACATTTTCTGATTATTAAATCTTGTTTTTTGGTGCAGAAAATAACCTGTAAGGCACTAATGGCAACCGCTTACGAAAAACCACCCCCGCCCCCTCCAGAAGGTGGGGGGGGTAAAATTTGGCTGAATAGTTACGTTTAACATAAGGTTTAGAGATGACTGATAACCCCTTCGCAAGCACAACCCTTGGCCGGCTCACACTTAAAAACCACTTTATCCGTTCCGCGACCTGGGACGGTATGGGCTTGAGCGACGGCAGTTTCAGCCCGGCCCAGATTGAACTCTATCGCGATTTAAGCCGGGGCGGAGCCGGACTTCTGACGACCGGCTATATTGCGGTTACCGAACAGGGCCGCCGGAACCGGGAGCAAAATCTGCTCTGTGAAAACCGGCATACACAATCATTGCGGAAAGTTGCCGAAATGGTTAAAAGAGAAGAGGCCGCCCTGGTCGCGCAACTGGTTCATTGCGGCGGTTATGCCAAAACCGAGATTAGCAACCTGCCGCTTATCGCCCCGGATGGTAAACGTGAACCGATTTTTGAAGATAGCCCCCGGGCCGTTACTGAGGCCGAAATTCATAATATTACGACACAATTTGCCGAAGCCGCGGCCCGGGCCCGGGAGGCCGGTTGTGACGGGGTGCAGATACATGCCGCGCACGGCTATCTCATCAGCCAGTTCCTGTCGCCCTGCACCAATCATCGCCGGGACGAGTATGGCGGCAGCCGGGAAAATCGGGCTCGTTTCCTGCTCGAAGTTTATGAAAAAATCCGCAGTTACGTCGGTACGGACTTTACCGTCACTATGAAGATAAACGGCTCCGACTATTTTCCGGACGGTCTCGAATGCGCAGACAGCCTTAAAATAACTCAGCAACTTGCAAAACTTGGCCTTGACGGTGTCGAAGTCAGCGGCGGCAATCCGATTTCCAAACCCCTGACCCCGATCCCGCGGGCAATCAAAGCCGGGGAAAATGAAGTTCCTTTCCAGAACGAAATGCTTGCCTTTACTGAGTCTTTGCCAATTCCCGTGGCGGCGGTTGCCGGAATCCGTTCGCTGGAAACCGCGGCGGAACTGCTCAAACAAAAAGTAGCGCTGATCTCACTCAGCCGGCCGCTGATTAGCGAGCCCGACCTTATCAAACAATGGCAGTCCGGCCGCGAAGAGCCCTCCCGCTGCGACTCCTGCAACCGCTGCTTCATCCCGGCATTCAAGGGCAAAGGCATCAAATGCAATAAAAAATAATCCATGGAACTTTACGGCAACCATCACGACTTAAAACCCCGGCAGCAAAAACTTATCCTGCGCCTTTACCGCCGCAAATCGCAGCCGGAAGAGGTTATAAACCCGGAACTGGCCCGGCAATTAGCTCTTTTAAGCCGCGACTGCGGCCGCGAACTCGGGCTGCTCCTTAACCGGCAGGGCCGGGTTGAGATGGTCATCGTCGGCGACAGCCAGGCGATCACCATTCCCTCGCTCCATCGTTACCGCTTAGGCCACGGCCGCCTGCGCGGCCTGCGTTGTATCCATACCGCTTTCGGGCCGAAGATTATCAACCGTGAAGATCTAACCGATTTGACTATGCTCCGGCTTGATCTGATGGCGGTCATCGAAGTCAACAGCGCCGGGCTGCCGGAGAAGATCGAAATCGCTCATCTGCTTTCCGGCACTGAAACCGGCCGGCATACAAGCCTTACACCGGTCCCCCTCGACCAGCTTGACCTTAACTGCCTTGAACTTTTCTCGGAACTGGAAAGTTCCGCCGGCAACAGGTTTTCCCATCAAACCATTGCTGACGAAAAACAGCGGGCCATCATCGTCAGTGTCGGGCCGGATGCCGCGAAAACCCTGGATCAATCCGTCACCGAGATGAGCGAATTAGCCCGGGCGGCAAAAATCACGGTGGTTGACACCTTTACCCAGCAGCGCCAACTCAATCCCCACAGCGCCGTCGGCTCCGGCAAGCTGAAGGAGATTATCATCGCGGCGCTGGAGCAGGATATTGAGCTTTTGCTTTTCGATCACGACTTAAGCCCGACCCAGGTCAACAATCTCGCCCGCGCCACCGACCTTAAAATAATCGACCGGACCCTGCTGATTCTGGATATCTTCGCCCGGAGGGCTTTGAGCCGTGAAGGCAAGCTCAAGGTTGAACTGGCCCAGCTTAAATACCGCCTGCCGCGGATCTCCGACAAAACCACGGCCCTGTCGCGGTTAACCGGCGGCATCGGCAGCCGCGGGCCCGGAGAAACAACCCTGGAAATCGATCGAAGGCGGATTCGCGAACGGATTACGAGGATTGAAAAAAAGCTGAAAAAAATGGCCCGGAGCCGGGCCAACGCGCGCAAGAAACGTAAACGCAACCAACTGCCGCAGGTTTCGATTGTCGGTTATACCAACGCCGGGAAATCGACCCTGCTTAACGTTCTCACTAAAAGTGAAATTTTTACTGAAGATCTCCCTTTCGCGACCCTGGACCCGACCACCCGGCGCCTGCGCCTGCCCCGGGAGCAGGAAATCATCATCACCGACACCGTCGGTTTCATCAGGAAACTCCCCAAAGATCTGCTGGATGCTTTCCGCACCACGCTGGAAGAACTCAATGAAGCCGACCTCCTGCTCCATTTAATCGACAGCAGCAACAGCGAGGTCAACGAGCAGATTGAGACCGTGGAAACACTCTTAAAAGAGCTTGAACTTGACCATATCCCGACCCTGATCGTTGCCAACAAGATTGATCTGGTCAAGCCCGAAACCGTGCAGCGGCTGAAAAAACAGTATCAGGCAATCGCTATTTCCGCCCGCCGGCCGCAAACCCTGCCGCCGCTGCTTAGCGCCATCGCCGAGACTCTCAGGCGCCGGCACCGCCCCGGTTGAAATCAACTCGTTACCAGCGCACCATTATCAAGTACCCGGTCAAGATATGCCTGAGCATCGGCAACCAGATCCGCAAAAATCTTTTTTACCGGCTCTACGGTTTTAATATCAACATAACGCTTGCCGGTAAAAAAGAGGCCGCGCTCATAATCACCATTCCGGGCGGCGGTTAAAGCTTCGAGAATACAGAACTGCCTCCCGCATTTTTTCAGGCAGCCGTCGCAACTTGTGGGTTTAATCGAAGAATCTTCCTTAAAATACTTCTCAACCAGCGGCGTCCGGATGGCGTTTGCCGGCAGACCCACCGGCGACATAATCCGCACCAGATCGGAGGCTTTGGCATTAAGCAGCAGATTCTTGAAATTTTTATGCACGGTACACTCATCACTCAAAAGAAAACGGGTACCCATCTGCACCCCGGCGGCCCCGAGTTCCAGCATACGGCCGACATCACTGCCGTCAACAAAACCACCCGCGGCAATCACCGGGATTGATACCGCTTCACAGATTGCCGGCAGCAGATCCGCGGCATGTTCCTCAGTACCCAGGTGCCCGCCCGCGTCACAGCCTTCAACGATCACGGCCGAGGCCCCCAAACGCTCGGACAGACGCGCTACTTTAACTGAAGCGACCATCGTAATAACCGGAGTCTTCCACTCTTTACAGAGTGTAAAGATATCCCGGGAGAATCCGGCCCCGGCAATGATGACATCAACCTTCTCTTTAAGGGCCACCAGAACCGACTCTTTAAATTCACGGGCCGCAACCATAACATTCAGCCCCAAAAGTCCTTTGGTTGCCGCCCGGGCTTCGCGCATCTGCTTGCGCAAGTTTTCCATACTCATACCGGTAGCGCCAATCACCCCGATACCGCCCTCGTCGGCAACGGCTGAAGCTAACTCCGCGGTTGAAACATTGACCGCCATACCGCCCTGAATTATCGGAAAGCGGGCCGTCACCGCCCCGATTTTTAATGAAGGAATTTCCATAAATAAATTTTCCTTTACTTTTACAGCTTAGAGCTATTAAAATTATAACTATTCAGCCAAATCCGGGGTCGGGCGCGGTTTTTCTCCGCCAGGCGTTAAGATTACCGTTTTTCCTTTAAGCTCGCTGCGCCCACCTCGCAAAACTCGCTTACGCTCAAACAGTTGCAATGCTAATGGGCTCCCGCTCGCTTCCGAAAAACAACGAAATCGTTTCCGCAACCGCTTACGAAAAACCACCCCCGCCCCCTCCAGAAGGTGGGGGGGGTAAAATTTGGCTGAATAGTTACTTAAATTTTAACTCCAGCGGAAAAATATTTTGACCTTTAGTACCTTACAGGTTATTTTCTGTACCAAAAAACAAGATTTAATAATCAGAAAATGTTCTGATAAGAGTACTTATTTGCGGGGCACAAAGCCCTGTTTGGGTTGCGGGAGTTAGTTCCCGCATTAGTACCTTACAGGTTATTTTCTTGTTTTTTTCAACAGCTTTTTTCAACTGTAAAAACAAGAAAATGTTCTGATAAGAGTACTTATTTGCGACCAGCGGATTGCCCTTGGGGTACGGGCCGAAAAGGCCTGATTGGGTTGCGAGCTTGTTCCCGCATCAGATTATTCGATTATTAGTGTAAGCGTTTTTGGGTTGGATATGGAGAAAATAATTATGAGCGGT
>WFRP01000187.1 GCA_015486505.1 Pseudomonadota bacterium
CCCATATGCATTGCAACTGTTTGAGCGTAAGCGAGTTTTGCAATGCGGGCGTAGCGAGTGTAAGGAAAAACAGAAATCTTAACGCCTAGCGGAGAAAAGCCGCACCCGACCCCAGATTTGGCTGAATAGTTACTTTTTGTTTAAGTACAAGGCGGTTAAGAATTTTAACCCGTACCACAGGGGCACTCCCTCCGGTCGCAAAATACTCTTAGTACCCTACAGGTTATTTTCTGCACCAAAAAAACAAGATTTAATAGTCAGAAAATGTTCTGATAAGAGTACTTATTTGCGGGCCGAAAAGGCCCGTTTGGGTTGCGGGCTTGTTCCCGCATTAGTATTTTGAGGATTAAAATTTTTAACCAACGCAGTAATTGGACAAAAAGACAATTTTTCGAGGTACCCTTCAGAGATTACGGCCCGGCAAGATTACTCCTGGTGTTCCAAACCCAACAGCTCAGCGGATTTTTCCTGCGGCAGGGCTTCAACACTTTTTAGTTTGCGGGCCATCGCCCGGGTGCGAGAGCCGGTTGACTCGATGGTGTTGGCGGCGGTTTCGAGCTGTTTTTTAACCCGGTCGAGAACATCGCCGAACTTGGCGAATTCAGTTTTCACCGCGGACAGAATCGTCCAGACTTCGCTGGAACGTTTTTCAATCGCCAGCGTTCTAAAACCCATTCGCAAACTGTTTAACAGGGCCGCCAGCGTGGTCGGCCCGGCCACCACCACGCGAAATTGCTGCTGCAGTTTTTCAACCAGGCCCGGCTGGCGCAGAACCTCGGAATAGAGACCTTCGGTCGGCAGAAACATAACCGCGAAATCCGTCGTCTGCGGCGGTTCAAGATATTTTTCCGAAATCTCCTTCGCCGAGTTTTGCAGAGTGCGCATCAGGGCCGCGGTCGCTTTTTCCACCAGCTGACGCTCGCCGCTGTCGGCGGCATCGAGAAGCCGCTGATAATCTTCCTGAGGGAATTTGGCATCAATCGGCAGCCAGACCGGGGCCGCGCCGTCATTTCCGGGCAGACGGACGGCATATTCGACAACGGCGCTCGAGTTGGTTATCGGCTGGACATTGCGGGCAAACTGATCCGGGGTCAAAATCTGCTCTAAAATATCACCGAGTTGAAATTCCCCCCAGGTGCCCCGAGCCTTAACATTGGTGAGCATCCGTTTCAGATCGCCAACCCCGGCGGCCAGATTCTGCATATCGCCCAGGCCGCGCTGCACCGCCTCTAAACGCTCACTGACCAGTTTAAATGACTCACCCAGCCGTTTTTCAAGCGTGCTCTGCAGCTTTTCATCAACCGTCTGCCGCATTTCCGCCAATTTTTTTTCATTACTCTCCTGCAAACTTGACAGTTTCCGGTCAACATTCCCGAGCAGTTTTTCGAAGCGGCGCTCATTGATGTCCGTCAACTGTTTAACCCGTTCTTCGACCGCCAGCAAGGCTTCAGTCTGCGCCTTGCCGATTTCACTTAAGGTCCGCACCAGCGACTCACCCACAGCTCTTTGCGAACGTGCCGTCTCCTCGCGCAAACGCTGCAATTCTTCCGCAAATTCACGACGGTTCTGCCGGAATTGCTCATCCAGGCTATCTTTTAGGCGGCAATTGGCAAGCGTCACAATGCGCCAGACAAAGAGCAGCAAAACCAGGCTTATCCCCAAAAAAAGAACACTCAACCATTGCGCAACAATTGTCATAATAGATTATCCTTAAAAGATACTTATTAAGGTTACAATCTTATAACTCAACTTTCTGAGTTAGGTTAAATGACTGATATTTATTGATAAAATCATTTGCCCGCGGTTTTTCTTTGCGTCTTGGCGGGAGACAAAAAAGCAGTTTTCCCGCAAAGACGCAAAGGCGCAAAGAGTTGAGTTATAAGACAGGGAGGTATGCATTTAAATATCGTGACGATATTGCAAAAAATTTTTTTTCTGTTACATTAAAACAGCAGGTGTTTCCCCCGGAGCTTACCCAACTTAGTACCTTACAGGTTATTTCTTGTTCAAAAAAACAAGAAATGTTCTGATAAGAGTACTTATTTGCGACCAGCGGAAGTGCCCCTGGGTACGGGCCGAAAAGGGCCGTTTGGGTTGCGGGATATGTTCCCGCATTAGACTTTTGAGGATTATTGTCAAATGACCCTGTTTTTTCCAACCGAGTACAACTCCACCCGCTACCAGGATCTTTACCGAACTCTGTCGCCGGTCAGCCGGCAGATGCTCCAGCGGGAATTTATCGGGGTCAGTTATCTCCGCCGCTTTTACCTGCTCAAAGAACAAAAGGCCGAAGCCAAATTCAAGAATGAACAGATTAGGGCCGGTGACTTTATTCACCGGAAACTAACCATAAACCGCTTGAGCTGGCTGAATAAAGAGAACGTCAGAAACCACCTCAAAATCATTTTCCGTCACTATCTTTTTGGCTGTTTAGTCCAATTTGTCAAGCGAAAAAACGAAATAGAGTTGCCGGAAGCATCACCGGCCTGCTATTGGGAGACCCCGGCCAACCTGATTGTCCTGCACTGGCTGAACCGAAACGCTGAGCTTTGGGAAAACGAAATTGCGCGATTTACAGAACAGGTAATCTCCGAATCCGTCCGCCACCATTTTATTTATCTTTTATTAAGTTTTACCCTGGCACAAAAGATCTATTCGCGGCAAGCGATGCAGATCATCGCGAACGCGGTCAGGGACTCAGCTCTGGCCGGGGAGATTCCTCTCGGAATTGAAATGGAATTCAGCAATCTCGGACGCAAAGCCGTCGCTAAAGACAATCCCAGATCCCTGATCACAGGCGATCCCTTCCTGAATATGGAATTATACAGCAATTTTCAGCTTGAAGATGTCACCTGGCGTTTAGGCGGCTATGTCGACACCCACGAACACGGCCGCCGGCCGCTGAGACTTTCACGTTACGGCGGTTTTTTTGAATACTCAATGGTCCGGGTTGATTACCCGCGCACCTACACCCTGCCGCTAACCTCCGATCCGACAATTGCCGCCCGGATGATCCGTGAAAGTATTGATTTTATTAAAGAAATAAAACCGCACAGCCTGCATATAAATATCGAGCAGCGCTTCCAGGGTTCCAGAGTACCTGAACTTGATGACTGTTTATGTCTGCTGCTGCTCGGCGGCGATCTGGGCTACGATGATAAGGGAGAACTGCGGGAAAAACGTTTTGCCAACCGTGAATTCCATCGTTTCATCAAACGCCGGCTGCACTTAAACCTCATCAGCGGCGGCAAAAAAACGGTAATTGAATACGCCTTCTTGCGCCTGAAAAAGGAAACCGCGGAAAATCTTGACTATCTGCCGGTTATTCTGGCCCTGAAAGGCTTTCAGAATGCCTATAGAATTGAAAGAAGCTGCAACCACCTGATCCCGGGAATGCTGGCCTGGGCGGAAAAACCAAGCCCGCTGCCAGAGGCTGCCCGAATAAATTTTGTTGAAAATGTCGCGGCGGGCCTTGTCCGGGAACAGGTTTACAAAATCTATTTCATTGATAAATTTTGCCGAAACCTCAAGGATAAACTCGCCCGGGCTCAGGAAATCATCTCGCAAAAATAATAACTATCCTTCATCCGCGAGAGTAAAATTACCCCGCATTTTACGGCGGTTAGCCCGGCACTTTTCCGGATTTTTACAAAATCGGGCACAGCCCGTGGACATTTTCCATTCCGCGAGCATCTCTTCGTCCATACAAAGAGCCGGATCAATATGCACTTTTTCCGGAACCGGCGTATGCCTTAATTTCTTATACAGGTTTTTGATCCGTCCCGGCTTTCTTTTCGTCGGCTGCTCGCACAATAATTTCCAGTTACCGCAGGAGATCAAGTACTCTTTCTGATGCTGTGGCGAAAGGTGTTCTAACGGGTAAGTATAGACCCAGGCCTCAAGTTCTTTATACTCCTGACTAACGGGGTCAGTCTCGACGATTACCGGAAGTTTTTTCCGAATATAGTGGCTTTTCTGCAGATTATCAGGGTGAAAACCTTCGAGCTGATCCAGGGCCCGCATAATCTTTACCGGATTTTTAAAACTCATCAACTCACCAACCACCATATCCTGACAGTCCTCAAGGATGATAAGACCGGGAAAGCCGATCGGCAGATGATAAAGAAAACCCTGACAGTAGGCCGGGCGGACATTCAGGGTTTTACGCCGCAGAAATCGGTTAAAATTTCCGTAACGCCGCATCAGACTGCCGTAAACAAAAAACCATGGGGTTTCAGCAACTGCCGCCCGACGCATCTCCAGCAGTTTCTTCCAGCGCCCGTTAGTAACCAAAATTACACCTCAGATAATCCTTGATGGACCCGTAAAAAGTATTTCCCAAGAATTTCAGACACAATATGTTGTGTTTTTTAATACCTACAATCACTATATGTAGTGGTTGAAAATTTTTCTCCGGAGTTTTTACGAGGGCATCAATCCTTAAGAAAGCTCAAATATTCTTATGAGCGGCTGCCATAATCTTTTCCGCGGCTTTCTCAGCCAGACTGAAAAGATCGGTTTTCGCGACATACTTTTGCGCATTTTCACTCCATTCCGCCCTTTTCGCGGCTGAATCGAGCATCAGCGTCAGCAACCGGTTCATCTCTTCCTGAACAAAAGGCTCCGGCACCAACAATCCGGCCGCCGCCCGTTCAACGTGAACCCCGTAACCGCAAACTGCGGTTACCAGCACCGGCAGGGCCGCCGCCAGCGCTTCAATCAGAACCAGACCGGCATTTTCCTGATAGGCGGGATGAAGAAAGATATCGGCCGCCGCCAGGAAACGGGGTATATCGGTACGCCCGCCGGTAAAAATCACCCGGTCGCCGACCTGAAAACGGCGGGCCATTTTACGATAATAATCGAGCCGGTCATCACCAACCACAATAAGCCTGCTCTTTAATAAAATCTTTTCCGGCAAGGCCTGAAAAGCCTTTAGGGCCCGGTCAACCCCTTTCCGTTTGAAGCCGCTGCCAACCATCAAAACCATCAGTTCGTCAGGGCCGATTTTAAGTTCCCGGCGCAGAGATTCACCCAGTTCCCGGCTCCCGGGCGGCAGAAGCCGGTCGGCCGGAACCCCGGGCGGCAGGTCATAAAAACGCTCGGCCGGGGTGTTATATATCTTTTGGAAAAGAGCCCGCTGCACCTCGGAAATGGAGAGAACAACGGTTTTTGCCGAGGGCGCGAAAACCGCCCTTTCAAAGGCCGATAGCGTCCGGCAACGCGAGGTCAGATGATAAAAAAAACTTTTCCCTTTAACCGTTGCCGCATAGCAGGGATCGGCCGCGTAATAGAGATCAAGGCCGGGCATTTTATTAAAACCGACCACCGCCTGATAGCCGTGGGTTTTAACCTTCTCCCGCAGCAAAGCGGCAAAATTAATATACTGACGATGATGACTAATCCCCTTGCCCGGCAGATGAAAAAAATTCATTCCGGGCGGCATCCGGGGCGGCTCGCCCTGCAGGCGGGCGGCATAAATATCAATTTCCGCCCCGGCTTCAAGACAGAGCTCAGCAATCCGCAGACAATCGCGCTGCAGGCCCCCGTAAGGAAAATACTTGAACATCGTAAACGCGAGTCTGGTCGCCGTCATTGAACAAATCCCAGAAGCCGCTGCCGGAAAATCTCACTGGAAAAATTCTCAACCACCCGCTGAAAACCGGCATCAACCTGCTTTTGCCGGGTTGCCGGGTCCAGTTGCAGAGCTTCAAACAGGCTCCGGGCAATCCCGGCGACATCGCCGGCCTGACAAAGTTTGGCCTCAGCCGCGAAAACCTCGGGAATGCCGCCGCTGCCGGTCGCCACAAGCGGAATTTTACAAACCATCGCTTCGAGCAGAACCCGGGGAAAACCTTCCGCGATCGAGGTTAAAGCAAAAACATCGAAAGCCGGCATAAAACGCACCGCGTTATCTTGAGCCCCGGCAAAGATTATTGCCGATTCCGGCAGCGACAACGCTTTCACCTGAGAGCGCAAAGCATCGGCCAGATAGCCGGCGCCGATAATCACCAGACAGGAATCAGGCAGTTTTTTATAAACCTCGGCAAAGCTTAAAATCAAGGTCTTCTGATCCTTGGCGCGGACCAGACGACCGATATGACCGACCACCTTGACCCCGGACGGAATTTTCAGCAGGCGCCGGGCCTTTTCACGCGAGAAAAGAGAAGCCCGGGTTTTGTCAATAGCAACCCCGTTCGGCAGCGCCAGCACATCTTCCGGAGCAAAGCCGAAACCCGCCGCCAGCACATCCCGCCGCACCGCTTCCGAAACCCCGATAAAACGACACTGTTTTTTTAAGAAAAAACGCCCGACCAGACGTCGCGACATACTCTGCAGCTGACCGAGAGCGTGAACCACGGAAAAGACTTTGACATCTCTAAGTTCCAGGGTTTTCAGGGCGGCTACGGCGATGGTAGTTGACTTCCAGCGGTGCGCGAGAATAACTGAAGGCTTAACCCGCTTGATAATCCGGGCAATCCGCCGCCGCGCCGCACGCCGCAAACCCTGTAACTGTTTCCGGCTTAAATCAAGAAAGATAATCTCATCCGCGCTTACGGTTTCCCGGATCTCAGGACGGTCAGGCCCGGCCATAAAAACCACAACCTTGTAATAATCATCAGTAAAAGCGTCAAGATACTGATTATAGGTTATGCGCAGGGTATCATCGCGATAACGGATCTGCAGTACCCCTTTTGCCGGCCGGAAACCCGCTTTAGCAACCATCAATCCGCCCCCGCCCCGGCTGTCCGGTCCGGCCGAAACTCAATCGCAATCCCGTAGCAGGGCAGGAGATGACAGAGGTTTTCCTCGTAAAACTCCTGCATCCAGGGATTCAGATTAAAGATTTTTTCGTGCAGGCGCTTCCACCATTTACGCCCCTTAAAGGGTGAACGAAAGCGCAATTTCAAGGATATTATTTCCAGCCGTGACTCCGTATAAAAGGTCGGCACCTGACGCTGAAACGGCGATTTTTGCGGATAGCTGTAATAGAGAAAACTGTAGAGGCCGAAAAAACGGACGTGGGTGGGATCGGAATAGTGGTAAGGGTTGGAAAAATGCGGCACCAGCAGATGACAGGCAGCATCACTTTTCAAAACCCGGATAACTTCGCTCAGTAATCCGGCAAAATTCCGAATATGCTCAAACAGGCTGCGGGCATAAACTTTATCGACACTGGCATCGGGCAGAAAACTCAAACCCGCCTCAAGGTCGGCGACGATATCGACATTTTCCAGATCAACCAGGTCAATCCCGATCCGACCGTCCCGGCTGAGCGGCTGCGCTTTATTGCCGCAGCCCAGTTCAACCACCACCGGATCGGGGCCAGCAAGCACTGCTTCAAGATCAATTTTTATCTTAAATCGTGATTTTTCCACTTGATCAATTCATCAGTTTATTGAAAATATCAGCATAAGCCGAAGCGATAGTTTTGCTGTCATAGGAACCGATAATCGCGGCCCGGGCCTGACGGCCGATTTCCGGCAGTAACTGACGATTATCAAGCAGCCAGGCGATCTTTTCAACCATTTGTTCAGGGCTTGCCGCCAAAAGGCCATTTTCCCCAGGCGCAATAATCTTCCGGGTTACCGCAGTACTGCTCGCCACCGCCGGCAGACCGCAGGCCATATATTGTAAAAGTTTGAAAGCACATTTGCCCCTAGTCCAGGGATCATCAGCCAGCGGCATAATCCCGATGGTAAAACTTTGAATATCCCGAACTTCGTTGCCCGCCGACCAGCTGATTTTTTCAACCGGACAGCTGAAAACATCCGTAAAATCATCACAAACTATAGTGAGTTTAAAATCCCGGCGTTTTTCATAAAGAAGATTTAAAGGCTCTGCCAGAGCTTCAAGATAAATAAGGTTGGCCTTTGAGCCGATCCAGCCGATATTTGCCTTGGTAACGCTGGATTTTTTTGCGGATTCGGCCGCCGGCACGAAAAAATCACAATCGATCCCGGTGGGCACAACGGCCACCCGCCGGGCCCCGAAACTTAGAGCCTGGGCTTTAAGATAATCATTTCCCGCCAACAACATATCCGCAGACCGGGTGACGGCGGCAAAACGCTGACTGCGACGCTCCGAAAGAAAACCTCCACCTTTATTACTGTCGGAAAACATCACCGCGTCATCAAAATCATACAAAAGAAGCCGGGTCCGATGCCGCAGCAGAGTAAAGCTATGCCGATGCAGAAGACGTTTCTGGAGCACAACGATGTCGTAATTCGGAAGAGAATACAGGAGTTTGCAGCGGGCCCAGTTATTTTTCGGCAAGGGAAGGGCCGTAACCTCAAGACCGAGACCGCGCCAGATTTCAAGATTCTGGAGAACCCTGAATCTGGTGCTCGGAGTTTTCAGAGAGGCGGTCAGAAATAAAATTTTCATCCGCCCCCTCTCAGACCGGCAACGGCTCACTACATCGCGGCAACAATCAACTCACCAAAGGTACTGCAACGCACTTCTTCACCGTCATTCATCTGCCGGGCAAGATCGTAGGTTACCCGCCGCCCGAGAATTGTCGCCTGCAGGGCTTTTTCGACCAGCGCCCCGGCTTTTCTCCAGCCCATAAAATCGAGCATCATTTTACCGGAGAGAATCAGTGAACCGGGATTAACCTTATCGAGACCGGCATATTTGGGCGCCGTCCCGTGGGTTGCTTCAAAAATCGCAATACCGTCACCGACATTGGCACCGGGAGCAATGCCGAGGCCGCCGACCTGAGCGGCGCAGGCATCGGAAAGATAGTCACCATTGAGATTCGGGGTCGCGAGAACATCATACTCATCCGGTCTTAAGAGCAGCTGCTGAAACATGGCATCGGCAATCCGGTCATTCAGGATGATTTTCCCCGGCGGCCATTCACCTTCATATTTGGTCACCAGCTCCTCTTCAGTAATAATCTTGTCGGCAAATTCAGCTTTGGCCATCTCATAACCCCACTGGCGGAAAGCGCCTTCGGTAAACTTCATAATGTTGCCTTTATGCACCATCGTCACCATTTTGCGATCATTATCGATGGCATACTGAATTGCCGCCCGAATCAGACGTTTGCTGCCTTCAGGACTCATCGGCTTAATCCCTAAAGCCGAACCCGGCCTAACTTTGGCTTTGAGTTTATCGCGCAGATAATCGCCCAGAGCTTCGGCTTCTTCGGAACCGGCGGCCCACTCGAGACCGGCATAAACATCTTCGGTATTTTCACGGAAAATCACAACATCAAGATCACCGGGCCGCTTCATCGGATTCGGCACCCCTTCATAATAGCGCACCGGACGAATGCAGGCGTAAAGATCGAAATGGTGCCGCAAAGCCACATTCAAACTGCGGATGCCGCCGCCGATTGGAGTTGCAAGCGGCCCCTTAATCGCGATTTTAAGTTTTTCAATCGCGGCAAGCGTCGCTTCCGGCAGATAGGAACCGGACTCCTTAAAAGCCGCTTCTCCGGCCGTTAAAGGTTGCCAGCAAATTTTCCTTTTCCCGGCATAGGCTTTGGCGACCGCGGCCTCGAGAACCATTTTGGTCGCACTCCAGATATCGGGCCCGATCCCGTCACCCGGCAGCGCGCCGATCAGCGGCCGGTCGGGAATTTGATATTCACCCTCAGAAAAAGTAATATATTCACCCTGCGGATTTTCAGCTGACATCAGACTCTCCTTATATCATTTAATATTTTTAATCGCCAGATCCCTTAACTGACGCGGGCTTACGCTGTTCGGGGCGCCGCTTAAGAGACAGGTCGCTTTCTGGGTTTTCGGGAAAGCGATAACTTCACGAATTGACTGACGCTTGAGCAGCAGCATCATCAATCGATCGAGACCGAAGGCAATGCCGCCGTGCGGCGGCGCGCCGAAGCTTAAAGCATCAAGCAGAAAACCGAATTTCTCCCGGGCTTCTTCATCGGAAATATTAAGCAGGCTGAAGACCCTGGCCTGAACCGCGGGGTCGTGGATTCTGATACTGCCGCCGCCGACTTCAACCCCGTTTAATACCAGATCGTAGGCCTTGGCTTTAACCGCCAGCGGCTCACTCTCAAGTTTTTCCAGATCTTCATCCAGAGGCGCGGTAAAGGGATGATGAATCGCCGTATGCCGTTTCTCCGCCGCATCCCAGGCAAACATCGGAAAATCAACCACCCAGCAGAAGGCCAGTTCATCTTCGTCAATCAAACCCATTTTTTCACCCAGATGGAGGCGCAGACGCCCTAAAGCTTCGTTGGTAATTTCCGGTTTATCGGCAACAAAGAGCAGAAGATCACCGGCTTCCGCCGCCATTGCCCGGCCCAGAGCTTCAACCTCGGACTCCTCGAAAAACTTGACAATCGGCGACTGCCAGCCGTCCGCGTTAACTTTAATCCAGGCCAGGCCTTTGGCCCCGTAGATTTTGACAACTTCGAGAAGATCATCAATCTCCTTGCGGGAAAGCTGCGCCCCGCCTTTAAGATTAAGCCCTTTGATGATACCTTTTTTATCAAGGACTGAGCGGAAAACCTTGAAACTGGTCTCGGCAAAAACCGAATTCAGGCTTACCAGATGCAGGGCAAAGCGAATATCGGGGGCATCAAGGCCATATTTTTCAATGGCATCGTCATAGCCGATCCGCGGATAAGGCGGAGCTGAATCGAGATCCTTAATCTCTTTGAAAATAAGGGCAATCATCCCTTCGACCAGCGTAATAATATCGTTCTGGTCGACAAAGGCAAGTTCCATATCGATCTGCGTAAATTCAGGCTGGCGATCGGCGCGCAAATCTTCATCGCGGAAACATTTGACAATCTGAAAGTAGCGGTCGAAACCGGCAACCATCAGCAACTGCTTAAAAAGCTGCGGCGACTGCGGCAGGGCAAAAAATGAACCTAAGTTGGTACGGCTCGGCACCAGATAATCCCGGGCTCCTTCTGGTGTACTTTTGGTTAAAACCGGGGTTTCAATCTCAAGAAAATTATGCTTATCGAGATAATCGCGAATAATCTTGGTCACCCGGTGGCGGACAATTATCGCCTCCTGCAGCGGCTGGCGGCGCAGATCAAGATAACGGTACTGCAGCCTGACATTCTCCCCGACTTCGCTGGTCTCATCGATGGAAAACGGCGGGGTTTCGGCTTTATTTAAAACCTTGAACCGCGCGACCAGAACCTCAATCTCACCCGTCGGCATACCGGCATTCACCGTACCTTCCGGCCGGTTGACAACTTCACCTTCCACCTGAATAACAAACTCACTGCGCAGGCTATGGGCAAGTTTATGCGCTTCCGGCGCATTTTCGGGATTAAAAACTACCTGGGTCAGGCCGTAACGATCCCGAAGATCGATAAAAACCACGCCGCCGTGATCACGCCAGTTCTGCACCCAACCGGACAAGGTTACTTTTTTGCCGACATCCCCGGCCCGTAAAGCGCCGCAAACATGACTGCGAAAAGCCGCCGTCAATGAACTACTGAATTCTGTACTCATTTTTAATTATTCCAAGACAGTTAAAGATTCAAAAAATAGATTGCCTTCTGCCATCATTATCAGGCAATAGTCAAGAAATTTGTCAGGTTGCCAGTACAATTTCCCACCCGGCGACAATACCATTTTCCCCTTGACTTTACAAACGCAATCAGTTAAAAGCCAGCCCACTATTTTCATACGGGATGTGGCTCAGCCTGGTAGAGCACTGCGTTCGGGACGCAGGGGTCGGAGGTTCAAATCCTCTCATCCCGACCATGAAGAAAGAAGAAAAGGGGACGGTTAATCACCGGCCCCTTTTTTATTTTTTAATAGCGGTAGTGCTCCGGTTTGTAAGGGCCTTCAACCGGAATCCCCAGATAATCGGCCTGTTCCGGGCTCAGGACGGTTAATTTTGCTCCGAGTTTGGTCAGATGATGCCGGGCGACTTCTTCATCCAGAACTTTAGGCAGACGGTAGACCCCAACTTCATGTTTATTCTGCCACAGCGCAATCTGGGCCAGCGTCTGGTTGGCAAAAGAGGCGGACATCACGAATGAAGGATGCCCGGTCGCGCAGCCCAAATTAACCAGCCGGCCTTCAGCCAGAACAAAAATCTGATGACCTTCGGTAAAGGTGTAGCGATCAACCTGAGGTTTAATCTCATCTTTAATTACACCCGGCCACTGATTGAGCTGGGCAATCTGAATTTCACTGTCGAAGTGGCCGATGTTACAGACAATCGCCTGATTCTTCATCCCGGCCATATGTTTTGCCGTAATCACATCCCGGTTCCCGGTAGTTGTGACATAGATATCACCCTCAGCCAGGGCATCATCCATAGTTGTTACTTCAAAACCTTCCATCAGCGCCTGCAAAGCGCAGATCGGGTCAATCTCAGTAATCAGAACCCGGGCGCCGAAGCCGCGCATCGACTGAGCGCAGCCCTTACCGACATCACCGTAACCGCAGATTACCACCGTTTTACCGGCAACCATAACATCGGTGGCCCGTTTGATCCCGTCGGCCAGTGATTCCCGGCAGCCGTAGAGGTTATCAAATTTTGATTTGGTAACCGAGTCATTAACATTGAAGGCCGGGAATTTAAGTTCGCCCTTCTCCATCATCTGATAAAGGCGATGGACGCCGGTCGTGGTTTCCTCTGAAGCTCCGCGGCACTCATTAACCCAGGCCGTAAAATCGGCCGCCTGACGCTGCCCAATCTCTTTTAAAAGGGCTACCAGTTCGATTTCATCCTCGGAATGATATTCCTGCTCTAAAATTGCGGGGTCAGCTTGGGCCCGGGCGCCAAAATGGAGCATCAAGGTCGCATCGCCGCCGTCATCAACAATCAAATCCGGCCCTTTGCCGCCGGGAAATGAGAGCGCCTGAAAAGTGCAGGCCCAATATTCGGCCAGGGTTTCACCCTTCCAGGCAAAAACCGGAACCCCGGTCGCGGCGATCGCGGCCGCGGCGTGATCCTGGGTCGAAAATATATTACAGGAGGCCCAACGCACATCAGCCCCTAATGCGGTCAGGGTTTCAATCAGAACCGCGGTCTGAATCGTCATATGCAGCGAGCCCATAATCCGGGCCCCTTTCAAGGGCTGAGCCGCCGAATACTTCTCCCGGATAGCCATCAGGCCCGGCATTTCATGTTCTGCAATCTCAATCTCCTTACGCCCCCACTCGGCCAGGCCGGAATCAGCAATCATACAGGGTAAATCAGCAAACGGGTCAATTCTGGTGCTCATATCTGCACTCTCCTAAATTATTCATTAAAAATTTTAAGTTTCTACCAACGCAATAGAGGGCGCCCCAAAATATAGAGCGCCCTCCGGTAAATTAATTTTTTCAAACAGTTACAGCTTCAAACATAACCTTTATCAAGAGCATATTTAATCAGGTCGGCGACTGAGCGAAATTTCATCTTGCGCATAATATTCGCCCGGTGGTGTTCAACCGTGCGCAGGCTGATATAGAGCAGATCCCCGATTTCACGGCTGGTATTACCCTCGGCCACCATTTTCAAAATCTCCCGTTCACGGTTGGTCAGATGCTCAAACGGCAGTTTTTTGTTCTTACGGTAAAACTTCATCAAATCTTCGGAGAAATCCGCCGCCAGAGTTGAAGAAATGTAGGTTTCTCCGAGCATCACCTGGTCAATTGCCGCCAGCAATTCTTCATCGCTGTTTTCTTTCAAAAGATAACCATCGGCCCCGGCGGCAATCGCGGCATAAAGATACTCTTTATTATTGTGCATCGTCAACATCAGCACCTTGACTCCGGGCTGGGAGCGTCGAACTTCAGTCACCGCCTCAATACCGCGAACATTCGGCATTGAGATATCAAGCAGAACCAGATTGACGCGATTATTATTAAGAAAGTCAATCAGTTCAAGGCCATCACTGACTTCACCGACAACCTCAAGATTATCCTCTCCTTCGATAATTTTTTTGATTCCCTGCCGCAGCATAGCGTGGTCATCGGCCAGAACTATTTTACATTTACCATCGTCTCTAAACATCTTGAAAGCTCCCTTGAGTTAACAACAACCGTTATTGACTTGTAACTATTCAGCCGAATCCGGGGTCGGGCGCGGTTTTTCTCCGCCAGGCATTAAGATTTCTGTTTTTCCTTTAAGCTCGCTGCGCCCGCCTTGCAAAACTCGCTTACGCTCAAACAGTTGCAATGCTAACGCGGGAACTATCTCCGCAACCTAATCGGGCCTTTTTAGCCCGCACCCAGGGGCACTTCCGCTGGTCGCAAATAAGCACTCTTATCAGAACATTTTCTTGTTTTAAAACAAGAAAATAACCTGTAAGGTACTAATGGGCTCCCGCTCGCTTCCGAAAAACAACGAAATCGTTTCCGCAACCGCTTACGAAAAACCACCCCCGCCCCCTCCAGAAGGTGGGGGGGGGGTAAAATTTGGCTGAATAGTTACAATTCAACAAAAAATAATCTTGGGGTACTATCAGATTACAAAAATAATTACAAGAACATCATTTTTTTTTAATAATCACGCTCAAACCTGTGTTTTTCCCGGCACCGTAAACGTCACCGTGCAGCCCGCGCCGGGCTTGGTCGACAGGGAAAATTCACCGCCGAGCAGGCGGACTCTCTGGACCATACTGGTTAATCCCAGCCCGGCCGCGTTGCGCTCGCTGCCATCAGCATAATCCGAACTGAAACCAACCCCGTCATCCCGAATCCGGAAACAGACGCTATCATCGGCCACCTCGGCTTCAAGCAGCAGCAGCGAAGCCTGCGCGTGTTTGGCGACATTATTAAGCGCCTCCTGCACAATCCGGTAAACGTGACGGGCCGCTTCATCGCTGAAACAGCCTTCGAGATCCGGAACCGAGATTGAAACCTTAAGATCATTTAAAGCGGCAAAATTATTCGCCAGATGGGCCAAAGCACCGCCCAAGCCCAAATCTTCAAGGATTACCGGACTTAAATCATGCGAAAGCCGCCGGACATCCTCAATAATCTGGGCGATGAACTGCCGGGCTTTGCGGCAGTCATCGCGGTTAACTTCATCATCGATGCCCTTCTCAACCCTGAACACCTGCATCTTCAACGCCGCTAAAGATTGGCACAAACCATCGTGCAGTTCATCAGCCAGCTGCTGACGTTCATCATCCTGAACCCGGAAAAGTTTTTCGGACAATTCCCGCAGTTGTTCCTGAGTGATATCCAGCGGCGCCTCTGACCGGTTTTCCGGGCCCGACTGCGGGCCGTCGGAATCGGCAATCGGCGGCGACTGATTTTTACAGTCAAAATAATGCCGTAACGACAACCAGACCAAAATCAGACAGGCCAGCAATAAAACCGACCAGACCGGCGCCTTAAGTCGAGTCCGCGCCACTAAAGCCCGCTGCATAAGAGCGTCATTCAAGGTCCGCGCCTGCCGGCAGAAATCTTTCAATCCCGAAGCTCCCGGCTGCGGCGGCCGCATCACCTCACACCAGTGCGCCCGCAGAGACTGCAGCAACGCGGCAATTTCCGCGTTCTTAATCCGGGACAGATGTTTACCGTTAAGTAGCCCGCCTTTTAAAAGCAGATCAATCTCAGGCAGGGGCCCCGCCTTACAGTCTCCGCATTTTTCCGAGTTATCGGCAAAGGGCTGACGCGGCTCAACCTTCTCGACCCGGGGCGGCCGTAAAGCGCAGAATAAAATTCTCCGGGCCAGCAGCGACTGTTCACAGGTAACATCGCTATAATGCAGGCGGTAAACAACATAGAAAAGGTTCAAAAAGAGCAGAACCACGATGAGAACGCCCAGACTGTTGAAGATTGATGCTTTAAGTGAAGGCTGCATCATTATTCAAACCCGGACTTATCTGCAAACTGTTTCAACATCTCACGATTACTCACAATCACCTGCAGTCACCCACAGTTACGCCAGAAATTCCGCCGTCCTTTTGACAATCTCACCACCGGAAATCACATAAAGATCGGAATCCGGCAGTGCCGAGCGCAACCGCGCCCCGTATGATTTTTCGACCAGACGCCGGTCACAGATAACGATGACCCCGCGATCCTCCCGGCTCCGGACCAGGCGGCCGGCCCCCTGTTTCAATTTCAGCGCCGTCTGCGGCAGCGAGTAGTCATAAAAAGGATTACCGCCGCGGGCGGCGATATATTCAAGCCGCGCCATCAAGACCGGGTCGCTGGGCACTTGAAACGGCAGTTTGACAATCACCAGACATTCAAGCGCCCGACCCTTGACATCAACCCCCTCCCAGAAACTGTCGGTGGCAAAAAGAGCGGTATTCCGATTATTTTTCAGTTCATCAAGAAGCCATTGGCGCTGGCCCTCGCCCTGGAGCAAAAGACGCACCCCGCGCCGACGCAGGGAGTCGCGACAGATTGACGCTGCCGATTTCATCGCCCGGTACGAGGTAAACAGAACCAGCGCCCGGCCGCCGACCCGACTGAGCAACGTATCGAGAAAAAGGGCCAGGGAGGCAATAAAATCCGGCTGATTCGGCAGCGGCAGATCCCGCGGCACCATCACCAGGGCATTCTTGCGATAATCAAAAGGACTCGCCAGAATCAGTGATTTAAGCAGCCGCGAACGATGACGCTCTGAAAGTCCGACCCGGTTGATAAAAAAATTAAACGATTTATCGACCGCAATCGTGGCTGAAACCATAATCATACTTTTCAGCCGCGCATAAAGCATCTCCTCAAGCAGTGCACCGACTGCAAGCGGCGCCAGGACGATCTTGAAATTGCGACGCCGGCCGCCGGAAACTTCAATCCAGGCGATAAGATCGGCCTGCGCCTTCATTTTCAGAAAAAAGCGGGCGACAAAATCAACCTGATCCTGCAGCCGCACCAGCGCCGCCTGAAATTCACCCTGCCAGCCCCGAAAAAAATCTTCGGGCAGTAATTTTTCTTCCAAACCGGCTTCAAGCCGGGCGTCAAGCTCAAGAAGCGCCTTGATTACGCTCTGCGCCTCTTCGATAAAGATTTCAACTTTATCCTTAAGAGCCTGCTGCCAGCCCGGCAGCGCCCGCTCCCTGGCCGTCACCCTGAATTTGAAAGAGCCCTCAATAATTTCACCATCAGGGACCAACTCCGTGACCAGAACCTCGCGCCAGGCGGCAAAATGACCCTCGAGATCCTGGGCCAGCATCATAACCGCCGGTTCCGCCTCACCCTCAATCCGGGACGCGAGCGCCGCGCGGAAATCGCCGCAGCGCCGATTTTTTGGCCCCGCGATCAGCAGATCCTGCCCCAGCCGCCGCCGCAGCCGCCGCAACAGACCCAACTCCGGCCGCCGGCTATGGCTTAAACGGTTAAGCTGCATCAGCATCCCGATCTGCGATACACTTTCACCAAGATAACCGGTCGCGGCTTCCTCTAAATGATGGGCCTCATCCATCACCAGAGCTTCATAACGCGGCAGAACCCCGGAATCGGGCGGAAACTGCAGATCCGCCATCAAAAGATGATGATTCACCACCAGGAGCTGGGCTTCCGCGGCCTGACGCCGGGCCCGGTAAAAAAAACAGCGGCCGAAATCAGGACAACGAGAAAAGCGGCAGGCATCGGCATCGCTGGCAACCATCTCCCAGGCCGCGGCACTCGGCAGCGCGGGGAAATCAGCCCGGCTGCCGTCGTTTGTGGTCCCGGCCCACTCCAGCAGGGCCACAAGTTCAGCGTCAGCGGCCTCATTACCGCTCTTAAGTTCAGCCCGCAGCTCTTGCGCCCGGCGTCTGCATAAATAATTGCCCCGGCCTTTGATCAAAGTCGCCTTGATCGGCAGATTCAGATGCTCAATTAAAAGCGGCAGATCCTTATGCAGCAGCTGCTCCTGCAGATTTATGGTATTGGTCGAAATTACGACCCGCTGATGATGACGCAGGGCCCAGAGGGCGGCCGGAATCAGATAAGCCAGACTTTTCCCGACCCCGGTTCCGGCCTCAGCCAGGAGAAAATTCTCCTGATTAAAAGCCTCAATCACAGCCCGGGCGAGATCAGCCTGTTCGGCCCGAAACTCAAAACTCGGCAACGCCCGGGCCAGCGCCCCCTGCGGATGAAAATACTCGGCCACCAGATCAAGTTTGAGCGGTGCTATCTCTTCTGTAACCAGAGCTTCAACCACCGCGTAAACCCGGGTCAGCGCATTATCGGTAATATAAAAAGCGATCCCTTCCGCGCCGAAAAGCGACGCTACCCGCAAATCGGCATCCGACGGCGTCAGATTGCCGGACGGATGGTTATGAATCACCACTTCACCGGCTTTGACCTGCCGCGAAAGCGCCGGCGTCATCGCCTGATTGCCCCGGGCTAAAGCTTCAACTTCGCCGACTTTATCACCGACAAAACGCCCGCGAAAAAAAACTTCATTGCCGGCAGCGGCCGCGATCTCCTGCCGCATCAATTCAATTACGACCGGCGCCAGATAAAAATCAGCGCCCCGGCCGGGGTTTTCTGAATTTGCAGTGGCCGCAGCCATCTTCCCGGCCGGAGCCGGAGCCGTTACCGCCGCCGGGGAAATAGTATTAGAATCAGACAATGGCAAATCCGGCAAAAGCGCCGGTAAAATCAGACCATTCACTTTCAAGTTCATCAACCCGGGCCGCTTTCGGCCCGACCCGGCACCACTTCTGCAGCAGTAACAAAGCATTTTCCGGACCTTCGGCAAGGATCTCAACCCGACCGTCAGACCGGTTCCAGACCTTCCCGCTCAGACCCAGCTCGCGGGCCTTATCTTTAGTTGAAGCCCGAAACCAGACCCCCTGCACCCGGCCACCGACAATTATATGCAGTCGTTTTTCCATTAGTACCTTACAGGTTATTTTCGGTTTGAAAAAACAAGAAAATGTTCTGATAAGAGGACTTATTTGCGACCATTGGAAGTGCCCTTGGGTGCGGGCCGAAAAGGCCTGTTTGGGTTGCGGAGATAGTTCCCGCATTAGTACCTTACAGGTTATTTTCTTGTAAAAAAACAAGAAAATGTTCTGATAAGAGTACTTATTTGCGGGCCAAAAAGGCCCGATTAGGTTGCGGAGATAGTTCCCGCATTAGTATAAATCAAAGCCCCTTTTTCGCAACCGTAAAATCCCCGTCCAGATGGTAGACCTGCGGCTGAGCCGTGCCCACTTCAATTTCAGCAATTTCCTCAGGCGTAAGTTTCTCAATCATCATTATCAGAGAACGAATCACATTACCGTGGGCAACGAGCAAAACATTTTTTTCCAGCCGCAAGTCCTCACCTATCACCTGCCGGACAAAAGGCTGGACCCTGAGGCCCAATTCCCGCAGGCTCTCGCCGCCGGGCGGGGCGACATTGTAACTGCGATGCATAAGGTTGTAGGCCTCAACGCCGTATTCCGCCTTGACCCGCTCCTTGTTCAAGCCCTGGAGAAGGCCGTAATTTTTCTCAATCAACAAAGGCTCGGTAATCAACGGCACAAATTGGCCCAGTTTTTCCAGAAAAAGCGCCGCCGTATCCCGGGCCCGGGAGAGCGGCGAGGCATAAGCGATATCAATCCGCAAGCCCGGACACTGCAAAGCCGCGGCAATCGCCTCACCCCGCCCGGTCTCGGTCAGCGGCACATCCACCGATCCGGTTAACCGGTTTTCCTCATTCCAGAGCGACTGCCCATGCCGCATCAAAACTAAAATCGCCATCTGTTTTCCTTATTGCCGGTTTCGATTAAATTTTAGTACCTTACAGGTTATTTTCTGTACCAAAAAACAAGATTTAATAATCAGAAAATGTTCTGATAAGAGTACTTATTTGCGACCATCGGAAGTGCCCTTGGGTGCGGGCTACAAAGCTCTGTTTGGGTTGCGGGTTTTATTCCCGCATTAGTACCTTACAGGTTATTTTCTGCACAAAAAAACAAGATTTAATATCCAGAAAATGTTCTGATAAGAGTACTTATTTGCGACCATCGGAAGTGCCCTTGGGTGCGGGGCACAAAGCCCTGTTTGGGTTGCGGGAGTTAGTTCCCGCATTAGTTAATATATTGAATATATCATAAAATACAAGAAAGGTTCATCAATGGAATAGATTTCCCGTCACCTTTCAGAATACTTTTTCCGCACCTGAATACACTTCCTCAATTTTCAATGCGGCCGCCGCATGCCCCGGATGCTTTTCCGGATTCCAGGTTTTCATATCATCAAATATTTCACCTTCCCGATGATATTCAATAGAGCCTTTGGCCTGATATGCGGTGCCGTCTTTGGTGATGAACAAGACCGCACCTTTGCTGCCGGATAAGATATTCTTCCTGGTTTTATCAAAATAATTGTCGGCGATAACGATTAAATCCTCGCCGAATCTGGCGGTACAGGTAATATAAACTGAATTTGGAATACCGTCTTTATCAACTGTCGTAAAAATGATTTTCTCTTCCCGGTTCAACCACGCCTTGTTTACCTTCTCCGGTAATTTTGCCATTTTGCCCTCCTTATCAAATGCTCTCTTAATTTTTTTCGTAACTATTCAGCCAAATTTCACCCCCCACCTTCTGGAGGGGGCGGGGGTGGTTTTTCGTAACGATTTCGTTGTTTTTCGGAAGCGAGCGGGAGCCCATTAGTACCTTACAGGTTTTTTTCGACAGTTTTTTTCAACTGTGGGTACGGGCCGAAAAGGTTCGATTGGGTTGCGGGAGTCTGTTCCCGCATTAGCATTGCAACTGTTTGAGCGTAAGCGAGTTTTGCAAGGCGGGCGCAGCGAGCTTAAAGGAAAAACAGAAATCTTAACGCCTGGCGGAGAAAAACCGCGCCCGACCCCGGATTCGGCTGAATAGTTACTTTTTTTCTTCAAATATCCAGCCGCACCCATCTCGTACAATAACGATTGGCGGTTTCAAGATATTTTCGGGGCGCTTGATCAGTATTTATGTAGATTGAAAATGCTTCCGACGCCAACCGGCAGATTATCATTCCGGATTCCAGATCATATATCTCTTCCCCGGCAACCAGGCTGATTTTACCGACAATCTTTTGCGGTTCAATCTCACCATCATCAAATTCTATCAAGGCTATCTGGGCCAGAGTATGAAATTCATGTTTGCTGTGAACCGGCGAAACTGTAGTAAAAGAACGAATATAGGTGGCATCGGTAAGAGCCATCTCAGGAATAACAATTACCGATTTACAATTGATGTTTTCTCCGGCCGATAAAGTAATTCTGATTTTCATAATATTATTATTCCCAGGAGACGGTCAACGAGTTTGATTTTCCAACAGAATTGCATTGATTATTTCTTTCAGTTCCGCCATTATAAACGGCTTGTCAAGTGAAGCGGCAAATCCATAATCCCGATAATGCGCCATAACCGGATCATTTGAATAACCGCTGGCGACAACAACTTTTGCCTGTGGATTTATTTTTAAGATTTCAGGAACAGCATCCTTCCCCCCCATGCCGCCGGGAATTGTCAAATCCATAATTACAACATCAATGTTTTGGCTTGTGTTGTAATGCTTTTTATAACATTCTATCGCCTCATAACCATTTTCGGCCAATATAACTTTGTGGCCGCAACGGGTTAACATTTTTTTGACCATTTCTCTGACCATTGCGTCATCGTCCATTACCAGAACCGTAGCCTGACTTTCAACTTCAGGGATATCGCAATCCAAGGAAACTGCTTCATCCGGACATTTTGAACACGCGGGCAGATATATTGTAAAAGTTGTCCCCTCATTTTCCTCTGATTTTACGGATATAGTCCCATCGTGTTTTTGAATTATCGAGTGACATACGGCCAGACCCAGGCCGCTGCCTTCCGGCTTGGTTGAGAAATACGGATCAAAAATTTTATCGATAAACTTTTCCGGAATACCTGAACCTGTATCCACAACAGTGATTTCAATGTATTCCCCAACCGGGAGTGAAGGAATTTCTTTACCCTGGTTATTGAGGTTACGGCAACATATCTCAACTGCACCGCCGTCAGGCATGGCCTGCACGGCGTTAAGAATAATATTCTGAACAACCTGACTTATTTGTCCGGTGTCAATCTTTACCTGCCATAGGTCATCTGAAAAGCTGTAGTCGGCAATCACGGAACTGCCGTGCAAGACAAAATCGGCAGAATCTGTGATAATGCTTTTTATTGCTGCATTTTGTTTTACCGGATCACCGCCTTTGGAAAAAGTAAGCAGTTGTTTAGTCAGGCCTTTTGCCCGAATTGATGCTTTTTTTGCCTCGATTAAAAGGGGGCGCGCCTCACTTGTCGACTCAGTATACATCCCCGCAAGTTCTATATTCCCAAGAATGGCGGCAAGGAGATTATTGAAATCATGAGCAAGCCCACCAGCCAGCACACCGACCGATTCCAGTTTTTTGATCTTTAATAACTCCTCTCGAATTCTCCGTTCACGGGTAACATCACGATAAACCAGAACCGTCCCGATGATTTTATTGTTCTTATCAAATATCGGCGCTCCGCTATCTTCAACAATGTACCGGGTACCATCCCGGGCAATAAGGACTGTATAATCAGCAAGACCAACAGTTTGGCCATTCTTAATGATTTTTTCTACGGGATTTTCACAGGATTCTCCGGTTTTTTCGTTAATAATATTAAAAATTTCCTTTGCAGGCTTACCTGTAGCCTCATCCTGACTCCACCCGGTTAGTTGTTCCGAGATTTTATTGAGCAAAATAACATTACCATCAAGATCCGTGGCAATGACACCATCGCCGATACTGCGCAGGGTTACGGCTAAACGCTCCTTCTCTTCCGCCAGTTCCTCCGTCCTTTCCCGAACCCTCAACTTAAGGACATTTTTTGCCTTAAGCGTACGAAAAAAAAGCCTCAGGGACAAAAGAACAAGGATAACGACTACGAAAAAATAGCTGAAAGGATAAATACTGTCATGAAGATGAACCGCCTCTATTCGACCAATAACCATCCCTTTATGGACAATATCCGCTTGCAGTTTAATCCTGGGGATCAAACCCATCCCAATTAAAAACTTATCAGGAAAACCTGGTTTCGGGCCTTCTATTTTGAGGAATATTTCATCATCCAAAGAGTAGACAGTAAGCTGTTCATAATTATATAGTTTGGAAGCCAACTGCAGATAATTTTTAGGGCCATCAACGTCTAAATCCCAGAGGTTCTCTTCTATGACTTTTGCATGGTTCTTAATTTCAAGCCAATCATCTTTCCTTATATCATTATCCCACACAGCGACAATGACACAAAATGCCACGACAATGGTTATGTAGAAGGCGATCTCCAACCTCTGATATTTGCCGGTACCACCCATGAACCGCTCTCCAGTAGTTTGTTTTTTTGATCCCTGAATCAATCTGCCGATGCCTTAATAATTCAGATTATATTTATTGAGAAATTGTTCATACAGGTTTTCCTGATAGATACTTTCTACCACTTTTTGTAATCTTTTCCGTAAGCTCTTCGGCAAATCTTTCCGGACAAACACCCATTGTTTCTTGTCCTTCTCAATTAAAACGACCCTCCCAAAATCTTTTGACGATAATCCGAGTTCATGCAGCCAATAATAATATGCGGGTTCGGAAAAGACCCCACCGTCCACATTTGCCCGGGTATAGAGAAGGTCGAGAACCTGACGATAACTTTTTACTCGTTGAATTTCTCTGGGAAGACCCTTTAACTGAGGGTAAGTAGCAGAATGGTGATATAATAAAAATTTATTTTTAAAATCCTCGATTTTCCGAATTCCGGACCCTTTTTTGGTCACGGCAATCACATTAATCTCAAAGAGTATGCCTAACTTGTCTCCGGCATCCAGGGCCGGTTGATGGGCCTGGGAAGAGAGCAAATCAATTTCCCCATTTTTCAGCATTTTCAAGAGCCGGTTAAATGGATAAATTTCATTGGTAAACGGTATCCCCGACCTGATTCCGATTTCCTGCCCCAGCGCATAAATGATTCCCTGTTTGTTGCCCTGCTTATCTATCCATCCATATGGAGGAAGATCCATCGTCCCGATTTTCAGGACAGCATTTTCCGCCGGGTTGGACTGCGCCCCGGTAGCAGAGACAAATTCCGCCCCCCCGACAAGACAGCAGACGCAACCTAAACACAGCACTATCCTTATTGTTACGTTCAAAACAGATTCTCCATACTTAACGCGTAACTATTCAGCCGAATCCGGGGTCGGGCGCGGTTTTTCTCCGCCAGGCGTTAAGATTTCTGTTTTTCCTTACGCTCGCTGCGCCCGCCTTGCAAAACTCGCTACGCTCAAACAGTTGCAATGCTAATGCGGGAACAGATCCCGCAACCC
>WFRP01000188.1 GCA_015486505.1 Pseudomonadota bacterium
ATGGTCGGTCATGTGATGATCGACAATCTGCTGCATCAGGTTGAGAAGTTGAAAGAGTGCGATACTTCTGGATTTGGTGTGGCGGAGTTGAAGAGTAAGCATCCCGACTATTTTTTTATGACTATGCATCGGCCCGCTAATGTTGATGACGCGGCGACTTTACAGGGGATTGTCGGTTGTCTTAATGAAATTGCTGAGGATTATCCGATCTTTTTTCCGGTGCATCCGCGGACGGCCAAGATGCTGAAAGAGTTTGAGATTAAGCTTTCCGACAATATTTATTGTCTGGGGCCGTTGGGATTTCGTGAATCGCTTTATCTCTGGCAGGATGCGATTGCGGTTTTGACCGATTCCGGTGGCCTCCAGGAGGAGACGACGGCTTTGGGGGTTCCTTGTTTGACTTTGCGAGAGAATACGGAGAGGCCGGTAACGATTGAACTTGGTACCAATATCCTGGGCGGTAATCAGCCGGCAGGTATTATGCAGGCCTTTAAGCAGTTAAGTGAATCCTTTGTCGTTGGTGCGGCCGGGCGGCGTGAATGTAAAGTGCCCAAATGGGATGGCCGGGCAGCGGAGAGAATTTGGGAGATATTGTTGGGGTAGGGTTTTTTTTTGTTTAGGGAAAAACTTATACTTTGATAGTGTATTTCAGTAGCTTGGGTGGGTTTTATGATGGAATTGATTCATTTAGGGGGTGAGAAGACGGTTACCGGGTCTTGTCATCTGCTGCGAGTTAATGGAGTTAATGTTCTGGTTGATTGTGGTTTGGCGCAGGGTGGTGATCGGGTGCGGCCGATGGCTGAGTGGCCGGTAGCGGGATGTGCAGCGGTGGACGGATTATTGATCATTTGAAAGCGGGGATTGGTGAGTTTCGTAATGATATTCTTTTTGTCGGCTACCAGGCAAATGGAACGCCGGGCCGAGATATTTTGCAATATCATAAGCGGCCCGGGGCTTATGTCTATTTTGATGATAAAAAGTACGAAATTAAGGCGCGAGTACATCAATTAAGCGGCTATTCAGCCCATGCCGATTGTGATGATCTGGTGGCCTGGGTTACGGCCATGGCCGAGAAACCGGGCAAGATTAAGTTTGTGCATGGAGATTCCGGGGCACAGAAGGCGCTGGCCGGGAAGTTGGCTGGTAATGGGTATCTTATGGCGTGAAAACCCGGGCCGAATATTTCTTTTAGAGACGGGGTCAGGCTTGACTTATGGGTGTTTGGGTGAGATTCTTTTTTTGCCATACCCCAAGGGCACTTCCTGCGGTCGCAACGGACAGGGACAGAGGCGGAATAGTTTTTTCGCATAACGACCTGTATCACCCGCCGCGCCGAGATACTCAAAAAAAGTTTCGGCGGCGGTTCGCGGTCGGGGCTGTATGTAATTGTTAGCCTGTTTACATAGGCAATTGATATGATCGAATTATTCCAACATCATCCCTCGTTGAGTTAGTGGGTTTCAAGGAATTGACTCATAGATATTGCAGTTTCTTGAAAGTTGTGAAGTATTCTTTTATCCTGAGTGACAAGTAAAGCACCAAGATCTTTTGCTAAATTGACAAACTCACAATCATAAGCCGAGCAACCACTTGAGTGAGATAGGCTTAATACCTGCATTGAATTAATTTCATATTCATTTTCTTTCAGAAATTCCTCAGCACACTCAAAAATATCAATTGCCTCAGACAATGTAATTATTTTTTTTCTTAAATAAAATGTCAGTACATTTCGAAATTCACTTCTCCACAGTATGGGTGCAGACCATACGGGATCTTTTTTGAATGTTTGTTCAGCAATTTTTGAGTATTTAGAGTTTAGGTAAAAATAGCTTATAATGTTGGTATCGACAACTATCATGGTCGTCCTTCTTCTTTAGCTATCAGTAGGATATCATCGGTTAGAAGGAATTTTTTTGTTTTTTCTCTGGATCGCTTAGCTAAGGCTAGATGTTGCTCTGGAAGAATGGATTGACTTAACGTCGCCCTCTCGATTAAGCAGATAATTTCACTGTTAATACTTCGATGATTAGTTGTGGCAATCTGCCTGAGTATCTCGTAAGCATGATCTGGAATATTTTTGACTGTTATATTTGGCATATCGACCCCCCCCAAAAAAAAGTTTGGTTCCATAATGACTTCATTATGGTTCTTTTTTCGCAAATTGTCAAGAGGGTTGTGGATGTTAATAATTTACTTAGCAGACGGGGTCAGGCTTGACTTATGGGTGTTTGGGTGAGATTCTTTTTTTGCCATACCCCAAGGGCACTTCCTGCGGTCGCAACGGATAGGGACAGGGGGAGACGGAACCCTTTTGTTGATGGGGCTCGGTTTGAGTTCTTCGGGTCTGGTAATACCCGAAGGTTTGCACCTGATAATGGTTGATGGCGTCGTAAAAACTCTTCATCTGCTGCGTTACCCTTCAACCTTCGTCACTGCGGCGTACTCTATGTACGCCTCATTCCTCAGGTTTCGGGTGCCTTGCATATGAAGTTTTTTACTTAGCCATCGAGTTTTTGACTTTTTACGAGTTTGTCAATGGTTATGTGATCTTAATTCCGGTCTCTAAGATTTTTTTGACGAAAGGATTTTCATTATTGAAATCTTCAGGATTGTAAGGGATTGGTTCAAGATCACTACTAACCTTCAACTTAATGTGTCTAATCTTTTTTCTGTCTTCGAACCGTTCCCCAAC
>WFRP01000189.1 GCA_015486505.1 Pseudomonadota bacterium
CGCTCTTCCAGGGCGGCCATCAGTTGAAAAAAATACCAGGTTTTTCCGGCCCGACGCGGCCCGACAATGGTTACAATCTTCCCTAAATCAAGCGGAACCTGTAACTGCCGGGGCTTAAACGAAGGCAAGGGACGCGTGTGAAAATCCTTGATAATAGTTTTCAGGATCTGTTTCATGGTTTCTATATTTTCCTTATTTAAGGGAAAATGTCAACAACTATTTTCCTTGCCACACTCCGAGCGCTTAAATATGCTCGTCAAATGCCAGACCATTGCAGATATCTGTCGTGGGAGCCAACGTAATACCGGCCGGAACCACAAACCGTTGCCAGGTTTCCGGTTTAATATCAAGCAAGCTTATTTCGGGAGAGTCTTAAAGCCGGAACAGCGCCAACGGCACCGCGAAATATGACCTTTTCGGTAACCGACAGCGGGTAAAGTTCGGCTCTGGCCATGTGTCCCGGAAGAGCTTCCTGAGTTTTAGCCGAGCTGAAAATATCGGCAGACCCAGTTAGTACCTTACAGGTTATTTTCTGCACCAAAAAACAAGATTTAATAGTCAGAAAATGTTCTGATAAGAGTACTTATTTGCGACCAGCGGAAGTGCCCCTGGGTACGGGCCGCAAGCCCCTGTTTGGGTTGCGGGATTCATTCCCGCATCAGCTTATTTATCTTGACAACCGGATCAGACTATGTCGATAACAACGCATATAAAAATTGAGGTCATCACACAAGCCAACAACCCAGCAGGTCACTAACAACACGACTATGACAGAAGAAAATAAAACCGCTAACCCGGGGAGACCTTCAGCAACTCAACAATATTACAATAACAATGCTGCCGCTCTGGTGGATCGCTATGAGCGGGCGGAGATGTTCGCGACCCATGAACGTTTGGCCGGTTTCTTTGCTCCGGGCAGTCGCCTGCTCGAATGCGGCTCCGGCAGCGGCCGGGATGCCGCATTTCTTTTACATAAAGGGATGGATATTATTGCTTTGGACAGCAGTCCGGAGATGATAGCCGCCGCCCGCAAGCGTCACCCGGAACTTAAAGGCCGTTTGCTGAATGGGCAGATCCCGGAAGGATTAAACGGATTCTCTCCCGAATCATTTGATGGTCTCCTTTCTATAGCTACGGTTATGCATCTTGACCCGGTTCAAGTCAGATCATTTCTGGAACACGCCTACAAGATCCTGCGGCCCGCTGGCCGGCTCTACTATTCGATTTGCCTCTCCCGGGCCGGTTTGAACCCGGCGGGGTTTGATGACAAGGGCCGATATTTTCTGCTCCGGGAACAGGAGTGGTGGCTTAATCTCACCGTAAAATCGGGATTTAATCTGGCAGATACCATGATCAACCGTGACGGCCTCGGCCGACGGGAAGTATTATGGTTGACTATCCAGGCAATAAAATCAACTACCATTCATCTTGATTCATAAACTATGACGATGGCAAAACCGGAATATTATCTTCACAGACAGGTCTGCGATGCTCTCGCCGGGTTCGGTTTTGTACCCGATTCACACCTGCTCCGGGGCTGGCTGTTTTATCGTGAAGACGGCGTAAGGTTGATGGTCGATTATGATATTTTTGACAAAACCCGGCCCTTTACCTATACGGAATACATTGAAGAGCAGAACCGGTTGATGCGCGGCAGCAATAGTCTTTATCGCTGGCTGGTCGAAAAACCTGACGACATTGTTTCACTTGTCCAGCAAATCGGGCTTTATCTTAATCGAGATTACGACAAAGATGACAATAAGGTGCAAACCTTCGGCGGTGATCGATCCATACAGGCAATTGACCCCACCGCCCCGGAAGCTTTTTTCGAGCAGGCCTTCATCGATGTTTATGGTCGTGAGAACTTCAACACTATTTTTAGAGAGTACCCGATTATCGATGTCGAGGGCAAAACCCGCTATGTTGATTACTATGTTCAACGTCAAGGTTACAATATCGCCATTGAGAAAAACGGCGAAACCTATCACCACCCACTCTCCCGTCTGGTTGACAGAAAACGCTACTTATCGCAGCTTCTCAAGCAAAATTCACTGGTTGCCTACGGCGACAAGGTTTACCGCTGGTCGCTTGAATCCATGCGTTTTAAGGGTAAATTTCACGATGAACTCCGGCAATGTCTGGGTCGACCGGAAGATTTCATCTCAAGTCAGCATATTTCGATAACCCGGGATTTCGCATTATACCGCCACCAGAAAGATACCCTTGCGCAACTGGACAAAGGCCGGGCCCAGGGCCTCAAGGCCGCCTTGGTGGTTCAGCCGACCGGAACCGGTAAGACCCGGATATTGTTGTCCGAGTTGGAAAAAGTATTGCAATCAGACTGCCGGGCGCAAATTCTGATTCTGGCACCGAGCCGGGTTCTGTGTCGGCAACTTGTCGAAGTTCTGCAAAATGAATTGCAATCCCGCCGGGAAATGAAGATCGGTTCGGCAGCAACAGATTCAGTCATCGTAAAAACTTACGCTTGGATCAGTCGGCATTATCGTGAATTTGCCAAGGATTATTTTACCTACATCGCCATAGACGAAGCCCACCACGCCGTAGCTCCGACGGTCTGCAAGGCGATACACTATTTCACGCCTGATTATCTCCTGGGCCTGACTGCTACCGATCAACGCCTCGACCAGCAGAAACTCTCGCCGGTATTCGGCGAATATGAAACTTCGTTCACACTGAAAGAGGCCATCAGCCGGGGCCTGCTGGTGCCGATCAGGGCGTTTCGGGTACACAGCAACATAGATTTGAGCGAAATCCGCTTTAACGGTAAAGATTTTGTCAACGCCGACCTGCAAAAAACCGTTTTTGTTCCCTCTCGCGACCAACTGATCGTTGATGTCCTGTATAAATATTTCGGCCCGGCGGCGGTTAAAGGAAAATCGGGCCTGATATTCTGCGTTACCGTCGCCCACGCTCAAGCGCTGGCCCGCTTACTGCGCGAGCGCGGTTTCAGCGCCCAGGCAGTTAGCGGACAGGATCGCAATTCGGAAAAATATATTGCCGAATACCAGGCCGGCAGGCTTCAGTTTCTGACCACCTGTTCCCTGCTGACCGAAGGCTGGGACTCGCCTAGAACCAGCATTATCGTTATGGCCCGGCCCACCATGTCCAAGGTTCTGTATACGCAGCAGATCGGCCGGGGAACCCGGCGCTTTGCGGGAAAAGAAGCCCTCTACGTTATTGATGTGGTTGATAATTATGGATATTCCGGGAGCATTCTCAAACAGCCCTGGAGCATTCATGCCCTGCTCGGAATTTCCCAATATAAAGACTTTGCCGACATTTTAAATCCGCAGACCTCATTCGGCAATGAGGAACAGATTCTGGCGCTCGTCCATGAACAAGAACGTACTATTCAGGAAATCAATATCTTCACCTTTGAAGAACAATATCCTGACCACTTAAGCGACGAACAGTTGGCCCGCGAACTGTTTGTCTCAACCGGCACGGTTAAATCCTGGGTAAAAAGAGGGAAAATTACACCGGATTTCGCCATGCCTTTCGGCCGGGGAATGCTGCACTACTATGCTCCCGACCGCCTTGATGAAATCCGGAACACTCTGGGCCTGAGCCGACATGACGACTCCACCAGCCTTAAGGATTTCAACACTTTTCTGGAACAGGGAGACTACTCGTTTTCATACAAGATGATCATGCTGTTAAATATGATCAATCTGGTTGATAATTCCGGCGAATGCTCTCTTGACCGGTTAATCGAAGCCTATTGTGACTGGTACCGCTCACGCCTTGCTCAAGACTTGCCGGTTGACCGGGCAAGATGCCCCTATAATGCGGAGCACCTTGCCGACTCCCGTTATATGCGTTTAAGCCTGCTGACCAACCCTTTTGAAAAATTCGAGCGTAAACGCTTTATGCATTATTGCAAAGACCTCAACCGCATTTCATTTTCGAATGTCTTGTGGGAACAGATCAACAACCCGACCGAGCAGCAACGTATAAAGACATTGATGTTTACCGATCTGCAGAAATATTATGCGGCCCTGGGCGGGCTGGGGGATAGCGAACAGTGGCGAAATGAGTGGAAAATTGAAAAAATTGAGAAAGTTGAGAAAACGGAGCAATCGTTTGCCGAAACCGCAGCGCCGGCTTTATCCTTGATCGAGCCTGACCGGATCGACCCGGCCCGCTGCGGCGTTGATTTTCTTCCCTACTACGATGTCGCGGCCGCCGCCGGTGGTTTTGATTTGCCGCGCCGGCTGGAAACCGCAGAATGTGACGGCTGGTATCATCTGCCGAAGGAGCGGCTGACCCCCGATATGTTTATCATCCGGATTGCGGGAAAATCGATGGAGCCCAAAATCCCTCATAACTCACTCGCAATTTTCCGGGGCGGCTCGGCCCTCGGCGGTTCACGTCAGGGCAGGATTGTCCTGGTAATAAGCGGCCATTTTTCCGACCCGGAAACCGGCTGGAACCTGGTCGTCAAAAGATATAACAGTGAAAAGATTTTCCGGGAAGACGGCTCTTTCATTCACAGCCGTATCATCTTAAGTTCGTTCAACCCGGAATTCGAACCCATAATCATCGAGAACGCACTAGAGGATGAATACATAGTGCTGGGCGAGTTTGTCAAAACCGTAGACCTCACTTCGCCATAAATGATAAATTGTCATCGACAAGATAAAACTGAAATAATTTCAAGGCAATTTCTGCCACCTCCAGACAAAAACTAATCCTGTTAAATTTCTGTGGTATGTCCCAAAACCACTTTTTTGATTGCAAACATGACATTCTTGTCCAACGAACTGTAATATTTTGCCACATCATCAAAGCGGGGATGGAAACAGTTATTGGCAACATAGAGGACGATTTTTTCCTTTTTTGGTTGACGTTTGAGTTTCTTTTCCAGGAGCGGCCGGAGTTGTTCCCGGTAGGAGAAAAAGAAGAGCGCGTAATCCAGTGACTGGGCAATAACCTCAAGGTGCGAGTCATTCACTTTAAGTTCGATCAGGGCCAGTTCGCCCCATTTATTAAAACTGACAACATCGATAAATTCAGTCGGCATGACTCGGCTGGCCTGCGATATTTCACCATCAAAGACACCGGTTGGGAACTCCCGTTCCAAGACAAATTCATGTTTCTCCAACCCTCTGAAATCATCGCCCAAAATGGCAAGTCGTTCGTTAGTACGAACTATTTTATCGCCTGTGGACTCCGACTGGTCACCTCCTGATACCAGTTTATCGTATTTACCCTTACCAAATAGATAAGCCTGAAAATCTTTTTCCAGACGGCCGGGTTTATCGTCGTCATCCCTTGCGGAATAATCCGTTCTTACAACCTCGGACACCGGGCGATTCTGTAATTCATCCCGAGAATACAGGGTTTGGTTGGTACCATCCACAACGAAGATGATGTTTAGCTGTTCGCTCCAGTTCAGATAAGATAGACGTCGTTTAAGAGCTTCAACTTTTGGTATTGATGGCCTGGAGATCACACCGCTGATCTTAAATATTAACCGCGTCGGCGGCTTTGCCGCTTCCTTGAGACAATGGTCAAAAAAAGCCAGGCCCCAGGGATCCATTTTACGAACATTGCCCTGAATATTTTTTCCCGACAGAGTGATGGTGGCAGTTCCATCGACAAGTTTATATTCCAGGCATTTTGGCCAACCGCTGCTTTTCCCGCGCCCTTGATCAACTTCAATATTTATGGCCTCATCGCTTTTATTCCGTTTCATCTGCTCTTCTCCTTTGTTATTCATCTGAAGTTCCTTTAGCAGTCGGTCACCATCTTCTGTATGGATAGGTATAACCTCTTTAGGGGCTAATGCCGCCACAATTTTTTTCAAATCGGACAGAACGGCATGACCGCTGGTATGAATTGTTGCAAAGCGAATATCCGGGTCCTCTTTTAAGGATTGCAATCGCTTAAATCCTGTGGGATTATGTGCTTTTTTCAAATAACCTTCCCACATTGAATAGATCAGGGAACAGGGCCGTAATGCGAGGCGATTAATAAGATCAGGAGCGGAGGATGTCTTAATCAGACAGCGTTCCGGATGAGCCGCAACCTCAGCCTCTGTGATGACAACGTTATTTGAATAGATCTCCTGAATAAAATCTCCGAAATAAGGCCGATTATTCTTTAATTTTTCATAGTGCCGCCCGGCTGTCCGGCCCCGGGCTAACACCCTGATCCCGTCCCATTTTATATCCGGAATACTTTTGACCCGGGGAGCTGTCGAAATTTCTCTTAAAATCCAGGCTGTATAGATATCAATAACCAGAATCCGGTCAGTTTTAAGACAAGCCCGAAAGGCTGAGACCAGGCGATCAAGATTCTGGGACGAGGCAATCAGAAAGCTGGCCCCGGAAGTTGATTTCAGAATTTCAACCATCCCGTCTTCAACGGCATTTTCATCCGAAAAATGCTGATGGTCACGATCAAGCATCGTTCCCTCGATCACTAATTTATCCACCGAGGCCGGGGGATATCGAAGCAGACGCTTCATGAAAGATGGTTTACGGCCATGTAATCGCAAATCACCGGTATAAAAAAGACGTTCACCCCCGCATTCAACCAGAAAGGCATAGGCATCGAAAGCCGAATGATCAACCAGGTAAGGAGTAATTATTAAGTCACCAATGGAAAAGATTTTGTTATCTTCAATTGGCTGAAAATCACACTGGGGAAATGGCCGGCCCAAAAATATATCGAGTGCCTTTATCAGTTTTTCGGCTGTAATTCCGATGTAGACGGGAACGTCTACAGGAATCTGGCTTATTAAACCGTAGTGATCCTGATGAGGATGACTGATGACCACTGCATCTACGGTTTTCTGAGAGGGGGAAAGAGTAACCTGCTCACCGGATAAGGGTTGACCGATATCTAAAAGAATGCGGGTTTGGGGAGAAATAATTTCAATGCAGTTCCCGCCAATTTCATTTTTACCTCTATGTACAACAACATCTAAAGACAAATTATTTTCCTTATTACTTGAGTAATGAAAAATCCTTGAGTTATCGGGCAAGACAGATTCCCCTGGCCTCTGGCCTTTACTGCCAGTGGCTAGGGGAATTTAATAGAAGAATGGGCGGTGTTAATCTACTATCCGATGTTCCCGCCGGGCAGAGGGCCGGGCCATGCGGTTGCGGCGGGTGCGGTTTTCCGGGTTCGATTCGGCCAGACGGAAAGCGCACAGATGAAGGACTCTTTCGTTGACCTCTAAGGCGCCGCCGGTGAGGCCGTCGCCCTTAAGGCGCAGGTCATAACCTTCACCGAGGGCCGGGAAACGATTAACCTGCGACCGGGCACAATCTTCTAAAAATTTTTGCGCCAATTGTACTCCGGAAACCTTAATTTCGGCCGATTTTTCATCCAGGCTGTCAATGGCATCCAGGGCATAACTCTGTACCAGGCTCGAAATCATGGTTTTAAACGGTTTACTGCTGTCGAAAAGATCAAAGCCTATCGCCTTGCCGTTGATGGCAAAAAGGGCGCCGGTCTGGTTGTCAGCCGGGGTAAAAGCTTTCTCAAAATCGTCGAGGCCAGCCCGATTCTTTTCATACATGGCGGCCGCGGCCCGGGTCGGCGAATCGGTCTGCATACGCCTGAATTTGACCTCAATATCCTCCCAGACTTCACTCTGGTCGGTACGGCGGGAGCCGGAACGGCTCATTGATTCTGAGACCCGGTTAGCTTTACGGGCGCGGCCGGTGGCGAAATGGGTTCTTTTGGCGGCGCTGAATTTGCTTGAATCGGCCCGCCAGCGGCCCTGTTCGACACACGATACCGGGATAACAATGGTAGCTTTCGCGGCGACCAGCAGCGTCAGGTTGATAATCCGGTTCTGTTTGGCCCCGACCAGCTCCTCGCCGTCAAGCAGAAGTACCGGTTTATCGGCCTCGTTGACAAACTTCAGCTCCGGAACACTGCCGCTCTCGACAACCTCAGTGACGTGGGCGGCGCCGGATTCCAGGGCCTCTTCCAGAAGCAGATAATCGGCCTCGCAGGGTTCATTATCCAGCAACGGGAACATGGTCAGATTTTTAAACTGCTGATTTTCTCCTATCGCTATCCGGTCAAGACGTTGAGCTATGCTGTTCATGCTAATCCTCCTTTTTTTTGAAAACACCCATTTGTTTTCTTTAGTGGAGGATCACTATAACCGGGGCAGTAGCTCACAGGATGAGCCACCGGCGGCGAAAAATTGCTTTTTTTATCCGATAGCCGCATTAGGATCAAATTTCATTTTCATATTTTTTCAGGCTTAATTCGAGACGCTCTCTAACTTTATCCCGCAGACTTTCCGGTTTCAGAACTTCAACTTCCGGGCCATAACGCATGATGTCCATGAGCAGTTCGGTATCGTTGGCATACGGGAGGCAGAGAATATAGCAGCCATCTTCGTCAATCCTGCCCTGCTGTTCCGGGTGCCACTCCTCCCGGGCAACCCAGCGGGCGCATTCCGGCGAGAAACGTAAAA
>WFRP01000190.1 GCA_015486505.1 Pseudomonadota bacterium
CGGAAGCGAGCGGGAGCCCATTAGCATTGCAACTGTTTGAGCGTAAGCGAGTTTTGCAAGGCGGGCGCAGCGAGCTTAAAGGAAAAACAGAAATCTTAACGCCTGGCGGAGAAAAACCGCGCCCGACCCCGGATTCGGCTGAATAGTTACAAATTTAATTGGGATAGTGAAAAAATGTGATAGACAAAATGAAAATTTATATGCTAAATGAATCGCTGAAGAGGATTTGTTTGCGGGCCGATAACTTTCTTTTGGGTTGCGGAATCTGTTCCCGCATTAGATGACTGAAACAGTCGGAACCGATTTGTTCAATAGGGGGTAATTTATACATGAAATCCATTTTATTTACCGTATTTCTGTTTATCTTCCTTTCCGTAACCGCTGCATTTTCCGTCACCGAGCCGCCGGCCGGGGTCATCCGGGTAACCAAGGCTGATCCCACAAGTGCGCGTAAAGCTTCTATCTTTAACCATGGGACTCACCCGTACAAATGTGAAAAATGTCACCATACCTGGGACGGCGGCGATAGCGAGATTGAAAGATGCGCCACCTGCCATCCGATCTTTCATCACACCAACCATGAAGGTATGAAGTGCAAAGAGTGTCATGAAAGTTGGGAAATGTCGCGGGATATCAAAGAGTGCGGCGATTGCCATACCGATGAAGAACGGGTCGAAAAAAGCGGAACCCCCAATATTATCCGGGTCTCCCACCGCGCTTTATGCAAAAACTGCCACCGCGAGCTGGAGTTAGCCGGTAAACCCACCGGGCCGACCCGTCCCTGCGTTGCCTGCCACAAGGAAGATTGAAAAAAGCGTGGTAATGCCGTAAAAAAATGATAAAAAGGCCCCAGCGCAATTTTGCGCCGGGGCCTTTTTTATGTATCGGTTTATGTATTGGTTAATGACGCAGCCATAATTAAAGCTCCGGTGCCGTCTTTGTCATAATAATTGGGACGGTAGTTGATTTTTACAAAACCGATTTTCATATAGAGAGCGCGGGCCGGATGGTTTTTTTCAGAAACTTCAAGGTAGGTTTTTGCAACCGACAGCGTTTGTAATTTCCGCAAAACTTCGTTAAGGAGAAGGGTTGCCGCACCCTGCCCCCGCATTTCTGGACTTATCGCAATCCTTAACAATTCGGCTTCCGGATAAATTATCCGGGTAAGACTGTAGCCGATGATTTCAGTTTCACCGGCGGATCGAAAATTGATAATTGAAGTAAGGTTCAGAGGGTTGTCGATTTCCGCCGCCAGACTTTCACGGCTCCACGGGGGGACAAAGGATTTTTGTTCCAGCGCGACAATTGCTTCAAGATCTGTGAGGTTGTTATAAAAATGAGTTACCTGAAATTTGGAATTCATTAAAATCGGATTCCCGGCGCCGCCGTTTCCCTGCTTTCAGGAACCGCAGTCCGCCGGGTCGCCGGCAAGTTTGCGCAGGGCATGCGGTAAAGCCGGCAGGATAAATTCCAGACATTCCCGGGCCGCTTTCGGGCTGCCGGGAAAGTTGATTATCAAAGTTGATTTACGAATCCCGGCAACCGCCCGCGAAATCATGGCATGCGGGGTTATTTTCAGGCTTGCGGCCCGCATCGCTTCCACAAACCCGGGGGCCGGGCGCTCGATAACCGCTGTGGTTGCTTCCGGGGCCAGATCCCGGGGCGAAAATCCGGTACCGCCGGTGGTTAAAACAAGATCAGCCATCTGCTTATCACTCCACTGTATCAGAGCCGCCTTGATTTCAGCCGGTTCGTCGCTGACGATTTTTTCCAGGACAACCTGAAATCTTCCATCTTCGACTAACCTGTCTTTCAGGGCCGGCCCGCTTAAATCCTGACGCTCACCGCGCGAGCCCCGATCGCTGATGGTTAAAACGGCAGTTCTGAAGCGCTCTATTTCGGGTCGCATCCGTTGCCTTTTTTTCGCATATATTTGTACTCAATCCCGTCGATCAGAGCCTGCCAGCTGGCTTCTATAATGTTTTTCGACACTCCGACCGTCCCCCACTTATTGCCCTGATCGTCTTTGGACTCAATCAGAACCCGGGTCACTGAACTCGTCCCTTTATCCGAAGATAAAATCCTGACCTTGTAGTCGTCAAGTTTAACCTTCTTCAATTCGGGGTAGAATTTTTCCAGAGCTTTACGCAGAGCTTTATTGAGCGCGTCAACCGGGCCGTCACCGACTGAAGCCGTATGCTCGGTTACTCCCCCGACCTCAATCATAACTGTCGCTTCGGTTAAGGGCGGGCGATCAACTCTGAATTTGTTAACCATCACCCGAAATCCCTTGAAAGCGAAAATCGGCCGGTAACAGCCGGTGGTTTTTTTCACCAGCAGTTCAAATGAAGCCTCGGCTCCCTCAAATTGAAAACCCTTCTCTTCAAGTTCCTTGAGTCGTCTTAAAATCTCGGCGGTTTCCTCTTTCGTCCCCAGATCAAGATTATACTCTTTGGCCTTATAAATTATATTGCTCTGGCCGGAGAGATCCGAAACCAGAACCCGACGCTGATTGCCCACGGTTTCCGGAGCAATATGCTCATAAGTCAAGGGGTCTTTCTGGACGGCGCTGACATGGATACCGCCTTTATGGGCAAAGGCGCTGCGCCCGACAAAAGGCTGATGCCGGCTGTGGCGCTTATTGGCAATTTCATCAATAAACCGCGACAGGGAAGCAAGTTTCGGAAGGTTTTCCGGAGGAACGACATTGTAGCCCATCTTGATCTGGAGATTGGGAATTATAGAAATCAGATTGGCATTGCCGCAACGCTCTCCAAGTCCGTTAACCGTCCCCTGCACCTGAGTGATGCCATGACGTACCGCCAGAAGCGAACCGGCAACCGCGGTTTCAGAATCGTTATGGACGTGAATCCCCAACTGGGTCTCCTGACCGAGTTCTTCCCGGACAACATCAATAATGGCGGTTAATTCATGCGGCAGTGTGCCCCCGTTGGTATCGCAGAGAATCAGACACTGCGCCCCGCCCGCCCGGGCCGCTTTCAGGGTGGCCAGAGCATAGTCACGGTTGTTCTTAAAACCGTCGAAAAAGTGTTCCGCGTCGTAAAACAATTCCGCCATTTTCAACTTTAAAAAAGCCAGCGAATCTTCGATAACCATAAGGTTTTCCGGCAGACTGATATGCAGGGCGTTACGAACATGGAAATCCCAGGATTTGCCAAAAATGGTTGCGACCTGAACCCCGGATTCGATGATGGCTTTCAGATTCGGGTCCTGATCCGGACGATTTTCCAGTTTTCGGGTACTGCCGAAAGCGGTAATCTTTGCCGATTTCAAATCAACATCTTTGATTTTGTTGAAAAAACTGAAATCTTTGGGATTGGAACCCGGCCAGCCTCCCTCAATGTAGTGAACGCCAAAAACATCAAGACGCCGGGCGATCCGGACTTTATCATCAGCCAGCAGAGATATATCCTCAGCCTGAGTGCCGTCACGCAAAGTCGTATCGTAAATTTTTACCATTTAACAACCTTCATCGGTAGTCTCTTTCGCCAGTTCAAATTCCTGGTGCAGAATCCGGACGGCCAGTTCGGTATATTTCTCGGCAATCACACAGGAGACTTTAATCTCGGAGGTACTGATCATCAGAATATTAATATTCTCCCGCGAAAGGGCCGCAAACATGCGACTGGCCACACTGGCGTGGGTACGCATCCCGATACCGACAATTGAAACCTTGGCGATATCTTTATCGCCATCAATCTCGCTGGCGCCGATTTCCTGATTGATCCTGTGTAAGGAGCGGATAGCGTGATCATAGTCAAGTTTCGGCACGGTAAAGGTCAAATCGGTCAAGCCTTCGGCTGAAGTGTTTTGAATAATCATATCAACAACTATCCCCTCAGCGGCGATAGCTGAAAATATTGACGCGGCAATTCCGGGATGATCAGGAATCCCGCGAATTGTTACTTTAGATTCATTTTTATTGTAAGCCACACCGGAAACAATGGCTTTTTCCATGCTCTCATCCTCCTTGCAGACAATTGTTCCTTCAACATCAGAAAAACTTGAACGGACATGAATGGGAATCCCATATTTCTGGGCAAACTCGACCGAGCGGTTCTGCAGCACTTTAGCGCCGAGGCTGGCCAGTTCCAGCATTTCGTCATAGGATATTTTATTAAGTTTGCGTGCTTCAGCGCAGATGTTGGGATCAGTGGTATAAACCCCGTCGACATCAGTATAAATCTCACAGATATCAGCCTTAAGCGCGGCCGCCACCGCCACCGCGCTGGTATCGGAGCCGCCCCGCCCCAGAGTTGTTATATCGCCGTCTTTATCAACCCCCTGAAAACCGGCAACCACAACAATATAGCCCTTTGCCAGCGCTTCCTTAATTCGGTCACCTTCAATAGCCTGAATCCGGGCCCGGCTATGGTCGCTGTCGGTTATGATTGCCACCTGGGAGCCTAAAAAAGAGATCGCTTTTTCATTAAGGGCCTCAATTGCTATCGCCAGCAATGAGATCGATACCTGTTCGCCGGAGGCAACCAGAACATCATGTTCACGGCGGCTATGTTCGATATTGATTTCATTTGCGAGACTAATCAGACGGTCCGTCTCGCCGGACATCGCTGAGAGTACCGCCACAACCTGATTTCCCTGTTTTTTGGTATTAACCACCCGCCGCGCCACATTTTTAATGCGCTCAATCGAGCCGACCGAAGTCCCGCCATATTTCTGTACTACTAAAGCCATAATCTTAATTAAACCGTTCCTTTAAATCTTTTGTAACTGTTTGCACCTTGCCGGATTGTCCCGGGAAGGTGCTTTCTATTTGATTATTGCCTTACTGTCAACTTCAATTCTGCAAAAATGAGGATAAAAATGTCTCAATGCTTGCACAAACTGAGCTCATTGTGCTAATGAGCAGTTAAATAAGCAGTAAATCCAACCTGGAAAAAAATTGTAACGGAGTTAAAATTATGTGTCAATCAAATGCTTACCTGCTGGAGAAATCAGGCGGAGAAAAGTTGCTGATGGAAGATGTCTCTCTGATTACGCCGCTGCTCGATGGCGGCGTTGAACTGGTAGGTCTTTTCGGCGATCGTTTAACGGTGGCCGCCGACCTGAAAGAGATGGATCTGTTAAAGCATAGAATTGTACTGGCGGAAACAGATTAGTGCCTTACAGGTTATTTTCTTGTTTTAAAACAAGAAAATGTTCTGATAAGAGTACTTATTTGTGGGCCGCAGGGCTCCGTTTGGGTTGCGGGATCTGTTCCCGCATTAGTACCTTACAGGTTATTTTCGGTTTGAAAAAACAAGAAAATGTTCTGATAAGAGTACTTATTGCAACCAGCGGAAGTGCTTTTGGGGTACGGACCCCAAAGCCATATTTGGATTGCGGAATTTGTTCCCGCATTAAAATACAAAGCACAGAGGAAATCGATATGGCCAAGATTGATGTTAATTTAAGAAAAGACCTTAAGCCGGTTCCGGCGGTTGATAAACTTGGTTTCGGGGTGCATTTCAGTGATCATATGCTGGTGATGGACTACAATCCGGAAAAAGGCTGGCATGATGCCCGGATTGAAGCCTATGCCCCGATTTCAATTGACCCCTCAATGATGGCCCTGCATTACGGCCAGGCGATTTTTGAGGGTATGAAAGCCTTCCGGGCGGCTGACGGCAATATTAATCTCTTCCGCGCCCGGGATCATTTTCGCCGTTTCAATAAGTCCGCCCGCCGGGTCTGTATTCCGGAACTTGATATTGAAGAGGTTCTCAGATTCCTGAAAAAATTGCTTGGAGTTGACCAGCAATGGGTTCCCGCGGACCACGGCACGGCTCTCTACATCCGGCCGTTTATATTTGCCACGGATCAGTTTCTCGGCGTTCGCCCCTCGCATACCTACAAATTAATGATCATCCTTTCCCCGGTCGGCGCTTATTACGCCGAGGGTTTTAATCCGGTGAAAATTATGGTTGAGGATGAGTATGTCCGGGCCGTGCGCGGCGGTATCGGCGCGATTAAAACTCCGGGCAACTATGCCGCCAGCCTCCTGGCGGCGGTAAAAGCCCAGAAAAAAGGGTTCACCCAGGTTCTCTGGCTTGACGCCCACGAATTAAAGTGGCTGGAAGAAGTCGGGACTATGAATATTATGCTCAAGATCGGCGATGAGGTAATTACGCCGCCTTTGAACGGCAGTATTCTTCCAGGCATAACCCGTGACTCAACCATCAAGATACTTAAAGGCTGGAATGTTCCGGTCGTTGAAAAACAGATCAGCATCGATGAAGTTATGCAGGCCGGCAGAGACGGCTCTCTCCAGGAGATGTTCGGTACCGGCACGGCTGCGGTTATCTCACCCGTAGCTTCAATTCATTACAAAGACAGTTCCGTAAGCATCAACCAGGGTCAGGTCGGGGAACTGTCCCAGAAACTTTTTGATGAGATTACGGCAATCCAATACGGCAGCAAAGAAGATGTCAATGGTTGGATAGACACAATTACCGTCAGGTAAGGAACCGTGACAATTTTGCGCGCCGCAGTTATCAACCTGGGTTGCCCCAAGAATGAAGTCGATGCGGAAAAACTGCTCCAGCTTCTGCTTGAAGAAGGTTTTAACCTGGTCGCTGAGCCCGCAGACGCTGAAGTTATAATTGTCAATACCTGCGCTTTTATTCAACCCGCGGTTGAGGAAGCCATCAATTCAATCCTCAATCTTGCCGAAAACAAGAAAACCGCGAACTGTCGGATTCTTGCGGTCGGCGGCTGCCTGCCGCAAAGATACGGTGCGGATCTGCTTAAGGAAATGCCGGAAATCGATATTCTGGCCGGGGCCGACAGCTTTCCTGAGATTCCGGCGGCAATCAGGGATTTCAAACCGGGAGAACCGCCCCGCAACCTGGTGCGGCAAACCTGTGATTTAAATTACAGCAATGCCCTGCGGCTGCCGCAGTTGGTTTCGGCACCACGAGCTTTCAGTTACCTTAAAATCGCCGAAGGTTGCGACCACCGCTGCTCCTATTGTATGATTCCGGCAATTAAAGGCCGGCAACAAAGTTTCCCGTTGCCGATTCTGCTCGCGCACGCCAGAAAGATGGTAAGTGACGGCGTCAAAGAACTTAATGTGATAGCTCAGGATATTACTGCATATGGCCGGGATTTAAGCGAAAAACCATCTTTGTGCGACCTTTTGAACAAGTTGTTGCAAATCCCTGATTTGGAGCGTTTGCGTCTGCTTTACGCTTATCCGCACCGGGTTTCCGCTGAGTTAATCAGGCTGCTGGCGACGGAGAATAAACTGTGCCGCTATCTTGATATTCCGATTCAGCATATCAGTGATTCCGTCCTGAAAGCAATGGGCCGCCCGGAAAAAGGGGTAACGATTCAGCGGACTCTGGAAAAATTAAAAACCGAGGTTCCTGATATCTTTCTGCGCTCTACAGTGATGGTTGGTTTTCCGGGAGAAACAGAAGCTGATTTCAAGGAACTCTTAAACTTTATCGAAAAAGGTTTTTTTGCTTATCTAGGAGCGTTTCCCTACTCGGCGGAGTCCGGCAGCCGGGCGGCCGCGCTCCCGCAACAGGTTGCCGACGAGGTTAAAACCGAGCGTTTACAGGCGGTGCTCGCGGCCCAGCAAGAGATTACCGAGCGATGGCTGCGGGCAAAAATCGGCTGCCGGGAGCGGGTAGTAATTGAAGGCTTAAGTCAGGAAAGCGATCTTCTTTTGCAGGGACGCTGTGACTTTCAGGCCCCGGAGATCGACGGTGTGACCTACATAACCGAGATCGACGGTGACATCTCTCCGGGACTTATGGTTGAAGCTGAAATTTATGACAGCCATGAATTCGATCTCTTTGCCCGGGTCGTAGAGACCGGCACAAAAATAGCTTGTTAAAATGTCACGACTGGCTTTTACTGAAGCAATCACTGAAAACCGGGCCGCTTTTGCCGAAAATGAGTTTCAGCATCAGATAAAGGTTCTGCGCCGGCAGCAAGGTGATTTAATTAAATTTCTTGACGGGCGCGGAGTCCAATATGAAGGCCGGATCGTAAGTATTGACAAGCGAAAAAAATGGTTTCAGGCTGAAATTACTAAAATTCGGCCGGCGGCGCCCCCGGCCCCGTTACACCTTTTAGTTGCCTTACCAAAAGGCGGCAAACTTGATTCTATTATTCAGAAGGCGGTTGAGTTGGGCGTAACCGGGATCACCCCGCTGCTGACCGAGAGAACTGAAGTTCGCCTGAAGGCGGTTAATAAAATTTGCGCCCGGATGGAGCACTGGCACAAGATTGCCGTTGCCGCCATCAAACAGAGCGACAATCCTTATTTACCCATAATCTCAGAACCGCGGGAGATTACGCGGCTGCAGCTTGAACCGGCGGCGGAGAACTCGCGGAGAATCGTTTTTCACCCGGCGGCCGCAAATATATCTCTGAATGAGTTAAATATCGACAAAAACGCTATTGTAACTCTGGCTCTGGGGCCGGAAGGCGGCTTTACTGAATCTGAGATTGAACAGTTTAAATCCTTGCGCTTTTTACCGGTCGGACTCGGCAAAAGAATTTTGCGCCTGGAAACCGCCGTGGTTTCAGCCTTAACCTTAATTCAATATTTAAGAAACTCTTTCTGACTCCGCAAATTATGCAGATCTTCTGGAGGATTTATTATGAAATGCCCTAAATGCAGCTACACAAGTTTTGATTATCTGCAGGAGTGCAAAAAATGTGGTGAGATTCTTGATGACAGTCGTAAATCTCTTAATCTGAGAATGGGGGTTCCCACTATTTTCGCTGAACTTGCTAATCACAATGAGGTTGAGGACAACCTTGATCAACCGGCTGCCGATAACGGTTTTGACGAAGATCAGGAAGATGCGGCTGCCGGCGAATTCTTACTTGGTAATAAATTTCCAGAAACGGCCGAAAATGACCTTAACGCCGCCGGTGATGACAATCTCGACTTCTCGAATGAGCTGGAACTCAGCGGCCTGGGCAGTATGGACACTATGGAGGTCCGCAACGAATCCGAATTCGAATCAGCGCCGCAGAAAAATATTGTTCTGAATGATCTTGAATTATCACCCTCTTTTTCCGGTGATGACAAGCCTGACAATGAGCCTGAGACCTTAAAAACAGGCTCTCCGTCACTTGTCGGCAACGATCCTGATATTTTCAAAAAATCAGCCGTATTGGAAGCCGGCCAATCCGGGGAGCAACAACTTGAAGATGATATTGCCCATGAATTATCAATTGATGATGCTGAAATCGATTTCGACCTGACAGAATCTCTGGGCGCGGAAACTGCGGCCGGAGAAAACGATGTCAACAATGACGCTGCCATCGAACTGGAACTGGATATGGATGATGATGAGAGCCTGGATGATTTGCTGGCCGATCTTGAAAAAAAAGATTGAAAGCCGCGTCAAGCCCAAGGGGGATTTATTCGCGGGGTAGACGGCAAAAAAAGGAGAGCAATTGCTCTCCTTTTTTTGTATAATCGATTTTGATTTAGGCTTATTTGTAACTATTCAGCCGAATCCGGGGTCGGGCGCGGTTTTTCTCCGCTAGGGGTTAAGATTTCTGTTTTTCCTTTAAGCTCGCTGCGCCCGCCTCGCAAAACTCGCTTACGCTCAAACAGTTGCAATGCTAATGGGCTCCCGCTCGCTTCCGAAAAACAACGAAATCGTTTCCGCAACCGCTGACGACCCCCCCGCCCCCTCCAGAAGGCGGGGGGGATTTGGCTGAATAGTTACGCTTATTTTTTATTTTCAGAACCTGAATCTGCCGGCAGCGGGGCGGAAAGTTCGCTGATTCCGGCGGCAATTCCGGCCAGCCCCGGATCGTCGGCGGCAGGATTCACACAATTACGCTGGGCCCAGGCATCAGCCAGAGAATCGGCAATGCGATAGCGCAGGAAGCGTTCTCCGTCAACCCCGGAAAAAACATCAGCCGCGGCTTCTATCTGCATAGCTTCGGCTTTGGCTTTGCTCCGAACCAGTAAAACCTCAGCTTTGATTTTCTCCGCGGTAACCCAGTTTTTAGCGGCAACAATCTGGGCTTCCGAAGCCATAATAACGCTCTCTTTCCGGGCCTCGGCATCCTGTAAAGCGGCCTTTCTCCGGCCCTTTGCCAGTTCTTCAGTTTCCTGAGCCGCGACGGCCGCCGCCTTGACCTTGATTTTATTTACCTCGATCAAAGCCCGAGTCTGTTTAATCTCTTCATTCTTCTTTAAAAGTTCCGGCGAAAAGTTGAATTTACCGCATTTCAAAACCGTCAATTCCACCCCGCGGGAAGCAAGCTGCTGGTTGACTTTAGCTTTAACATCGGCAATGTATTCAGAGCGTTTCTCACCCTGAAAAAAAAGTTCAGCATCATAATGAGAGCCGATATCCTGGGAAACGGCAACGGCGATACTGTTGATAATTTCAGTAATATCGGTGTCGGCGGATGCGGCCAGGTATTGCCCGGCCTTTTCCGGGATTATTCTATACCAGGCTGAAAATTCAACCGAGACGGTATCTCCGTCTTTTGTTGTGATCGCAATCCCGGGCGCCCCGGAGTCTTCCCCTCCGGAAAGTTTGAGTTCTTTTTCATTGATTTCCACCCGGGCTAAAGTATCGCTGATCGGGTTATAACCCGAAATAAACCAATAATGTTTGCCGGGCGCCAAAACGACAAGGTTGTCCCCCGCGTCAGCCGCTCCGGTCATGACCACCCCCCTCTGGTTGGCGGCAATCACCGGTGCATAATAATAACTCGCCGCAATTAAAGCCGCGCCACCTGAGAGGATAACCAGAATCACAACTACCTTAATCAATCTGTTCATAATTTAATAAATCCTTAAAGCAAGCATTAACAAAGAGGAGTATCGGCAAATCAGTTTCCGACCGACATTCTTTTAACACATTTTACACAGAAGAAACAAGCAGGCCCTTCTTAGCAAATCATCTTGACTTTCGTCAACCTTTTCAATGACATTTTCCAATCTTTTTTCACAGGCTACCTTTACCTAAACGAATGATTTCACTCTCGTCACCGGTCAGATCCAGAATCGTTGACGATTCCGAATCAATATTGCCGGCATCAAAAAGGAAGCTCACCTGATTTTGATAAGCGGCCTCCAAAGATAAAACCGAATCTTCACTCTGGGTCGCGATTTCCTTAACGCTGACTGCCAGCAAGGCCGTGTCAAGTTCAGCCGGGATAGTTAAACAGGCCGGATGATCCGGTGTCCGGATTCCCACCGTCCGCCGCTTCGTCAAAACCATTTTCGGCACCAGCCGCGAAGCCGGCAGAATAAAAGTGTAGGGGCCGGGAATCAAACTTTTCATCAGACGATAAGCCGGATTACCGACATTCGCGTAAAGACTTATATTTTTCAAGTCGGCGCAAAAGAGGGTTATCTTTTTTTCATGCCGGCCGCTATTTAAACTGTAAAGATTTTTGATCCCTTTTTTACTGCCCAGGGAACAGACTGCGGCATAATTGGTATCAGTCGGAATTATCGCCAGCGCCCCGTTTTCCAACTCGCTGAGAACCCGCGACAATTGCCGGGTTTTGGGTAAACCTCCGTATAAACTGAGAACGTCCATCAACTACTTCTCCTTAAAGTAAGCGTATAAGACATTAATCGTTCTCAATTTTTTCAGCCCTTTTGCGGCCGCAAATGCGGGCGACGATTATACTTATTTCATACAAAACAATAATCGGCCCGGCCATCATCAACTGACTGGCAACATCCGGCGGCGTCAGCACCGCGGCAATCACAAAGGATGCCAGAATCGCGTATTTGCGTTTATTGATGAGGGTTTCAGCCCGAATCAGCCCGAACATGGCTAAAAAAGCGGTTACCACCGGCAGTTCGAAAACCACTCCGAAAGCGAACAACATGCGCACGGCAAACGAAAAATACTCCCGCACCGACGGCATCGGCCGGATAAAATCAGTGGCAAAGCCCATAAAAAACTTGAAACCGAACGGGAAGACGACAAAGTACCCGAACAGAGCCCCACCGACAAAAAATATTGACGCGAAAAAAACGAAGGGAAAGACATAACGTTTTTCTTCAGCGTAAAGTCCCGGGGCTGTAAACCTCCAGATCTGAAAAATAATTACCGGAGAAGCAATGAAGAAACCGGCCAGCAGAGAAATTTTGAGATAGGTAAAGAAAGTTTCGGTCAAACCGGTAAAAATCAGTCCGCCATCAGCCGGCATCACGGCCAGAAGCGGCGCCATGAGAATCTTAAAAAGCTCTTCCGAAAAATAGTAAGAGACCAGTGTTCCGACCCCGATTGCAGCGACAGCAATAATCAAACGGCGGCGCAGTTCTTCGAGGTGTTCGGTCAGCAGCATCTCACTTTCTTGAGCGCCTGCATTTTTACTATCCGACAAACTCATGACGAAATTTCTTTTTTATGACTATCGTCCTTATTTTCCGCCGCAGTTGCATCAGCGACATTACTGCCGGCGTTCTCCGCATCCTCGGGAACTACAGGATAGGTAATTTTAGTGACTTCACGGCGTTGTTCAGCTTTTTTGCGCTCAGCTTCAAAATTACTGTCATCCTGATAAATACTTTCCTTGAAATCATCCGCGGTCTTGCGAAATTCCGCCATACCTTTCCCCAGAGTTCGGGCCAGTTCCGGCAATTTCTTGGGGCCAACAACCAGAAGCGCCACTATCAATATCAGGATAATTTCAGTAATGCCGATTCCAAACATAAAGATACCCTTTTAACTATTTCTAACTATTCAGGCGTTAAAAAATTTGACTGGTATTTACGTTTACTATCAGGAAAAGTCAACTTAAATGTGCCGGTACAACAAAATACCAACCGCCTGGCGGAGAAAAGTCGCACCCGCCCCCGGATTTCAATGGATAGTTGCGCCAGGTCAAAAAAAAGGGCTGTCATAAAGACAGCCCTTTTTTGAGTTGAGTAATTACCTTTTACAGCAATTTTTACCAGAGAAATTACTTCTCATCAATTGCTTCAGTCGGGCATACTTCAACACAGGAACCACAGTCAACGCATTTATCCTGGTCGATTACATAAACATCGCCGGCTTCGCTGATTGCATCTTCAGGACACTCTTCCGCACAAGTACCACAAGCAACACATTCATCATTAATTACGTACATCGTTTCCTCCATTTTAGGGTTCCGCAACCTTTGAAAATATCTCTGTATATTTTACAATGGTTACGGTTTTTATTGAGCCGCCATCCAAAAAAGCGACTTAAAAAACTAAAAAAACACTAAATCGACATTACTTCTTTTTCTTTTTCGCTGATAATTTCATCAACCTTTTTGACAAAATCATCAGTCAGTTTTTGAATATCTACCTGCCCGCGCTTATTTTCATCTTCACTTATATCTTTATCTTTTTCCAGGCTTTTGAGCATTTCTATCGCATCCCGGCGATTGGAACGTATTGAAATCTTGCCGGTTTCACCAATCTTTTTAACGACTTTAACCAACTCTTTGCGACGCTCTTCAGTCGGACGCGGAATCGCCAGACGAATCTGCTTGCCGTCATTACTCGGATTAATTCCCAAATCGGACTTATTGATGGCTTTTTCAATTACGGGAATAATTGAAGTATCCCAGGGCTGAATCGAAATCATCCGGCTTTCGGGGATTGCCAGAGAAGCGACCTGATTCAAGGGGGTTAAAGTACCGAAATAGTCGATCTTGATACCATCCAGCAGAGATAAAGAGGCCCGGCCGGTTCGCACCCGGCCCAATTCCCGCGTCAGAGCTTCAATCGCTTTCTGCATCCCCGCTTTACAATCGTCAAGAACTTCCGTTACCATTTCCCGACTCATTTCAAACTCCTCTTTATAAGCTCAATTACTCACCCGGGTACCGATATCGTCACCGCAAACCACACGGCGGATATTGCCGGGCTGCGTCAAATCAAAAACCTGAATCGGTAGATTGTTATCCATACAGACTGAAACCGCCGCCGCATCCATAACCTTCAAGCCGTGTTGCAGAACATCAAGATAAGTAAGGCTCTTAAAACGCCGGGCCTCAGGATTTACAACCGGATCAGAATCATAGATCCCGTCAACCTTCGTGGCTTTCAGAATGATATCCGCCTGAATCTCCAAGGCCCGCAAAGCGGCGGCGGTATCGGTTGTAAAAAACGGGTTACCGGTCCCGGCGACAAAAATTACAATCCGGCCTTTTTCCAGGTGCCGTACCGCCCGCCGGCGGATATAGGGCTCGGCAACTTCATGCATCGAAATCGCACTCATCACCCGAACTTTAACGCCGAAGCGCTCAATCGCATCCTGCAGCGCCAGGCCATTAATTACAGTTGCCAGCATACCCATATGGTCGGCAGTGGAACGGTCCATACCTTTGGCCGAGGCGGTAATCCCGCGAAAGATATTGCCGCCGCCGATCACTACCGCCGTCTGCAAACCTAAATCATGAATCTCAACTACCTCCCGGGCAAAACCGGTAATCGCTTCAGGTTCGATACCATACTCGCCGGAACCCATCAGAGCTTCACCAGAAAGTTTCAGTAAAACCCGGCTGAATGACAGCTTGGGACTTTTGCGCTTCGGGGCAGAGGGTTTCGGCAATTTTTGGCTCACCTTCAGGTTTAAGAGACAGTTAGTGCCTTACAGGTTATTTTCTTGTTTTAAAACAAGAAAATGTTCTGATAAGAGCACTTATTTGCGACCATCGGAAGTGCCCTTGGGTGCGGGCCGAGAAAGCCCGATTGGGTTGCGGGATCTGTTCCCGCATTAGTGCCTTACAGGTTATTTTCTGCACTAAAAAACAAGATTTAATAATCAGAAAACGTTCTGATAAGAGCACTTATTTGCGGGCCGCAAGGCCCTGTTTGGGTTGCGGGATTTGTTCCCGCATTAGTACCTTTGCAATGCTAATGGGCTCCCGCTCGCTTCCGAAAAACAACGAAATCGTTTCCGCAACCGCTTACGAAAAACCAGCCCCGCCCCCTCCGGAAGGTGGGGGTAAAATTTGGCTGAATAGTTACGAAAAGGTTACTTAAGCTGCTCGGCAACCTCTTGCGCCAGGTCACAATTTCTTTTTTCCAGGCCCTCGCCCATAACGTAGCGGGTATAACGGCGAATGCTCAGGTTCTCACCGGTTTTGGCGATCATTTCCTTAACGTAATCTTCAATCGAGAGATCGGTGTCCTTAACGAAGGCCTGCTCCATAAGGCAGTTCTCTTTGAAGAATTTTTCGATTTTACCTTCAATAATCTTGTCGACAATCTTCTCGGGTTTGCCGGAATCCAAAGCCTGAGTCCGGAAGATACCCCGTTCGGTGGCAACGACATCAGCGGGCATATCCTCACGGGTCAACGCAATCGGGGCCGCGGCCGCGATGTGCATCGCGATATCGTTAACAAAGGCGACAAAGGCATCGGTACGGGCGACAAAGTCGGTCTCACAGTTAACTTCGACCATAACCCCGATTTTACCACCGGCATGTATGTAGGAGGCGACCAGGCCTTCTGAAGTTACCCGGCCGCCTTTCTTGGCGGCTGAAGCCAGACCTTTTTCCCGCAAAAAAACCAGCGCTTCCTCGATATTACCATCTTTTTCTTTCAGCGCACTCTTACAATCCATAATCCCGGCCCCGGTCTTCTCTCTTAAATCCTTGACCATCGCCGCAGTAATTTGAGCCATTATATCTTCTCCATCAATTCCAGCATGGGCTGTACCCGCTGAATAATTGTCCATATAAACAGGTTAACATTTAATCAACCTGAATCTTAAAAAATCGGAAAAATCACAACTTGAACAAAGCCGGTTACTGAAATCAGACTTCAGCCTTTTCAGCCTTATCTTCTTCAGTTTCACCAACGCGTTCAACAATTGGCATTTTGCCGTCGTCAACCACCGCCTCGACATCCTCATCATCCTTGGACTGCATTCTCTCGGCCCGAAGATTTTTACCTTCAATACAAGCTTCGGAGATGCTGGTGCAAAAGAGTTTAATCGCGCGGATGGCATCGTCATTGCCGGGGACCACATAATCCACGATATCCGGGTCACAGTTTGTATCGACGATGGCAACTACCGGGATTCCCAGTTTATTGGCTTCGGCAACCGCAATCGACTCCCGCCGGGTATCGATAACAAAGATACAGGCCGGCGGCTTTTTCATAGTCTTGACACCGCCTAAGTTCTTTTCTAGTTTTTCCCGCTTTTTCTCAAGTTTCAAGACCTCTTTTTTCGGCAGCAGTTCATAAGTGCCGTCGGCTTTCATCGCTTCAAGTTTATGCAGACGGTTGATACTTTTCTTGATTGTGTCAAAGTTGGTCATCATCCCGCCGAGCCAGCGATTATTAACCCAGTGCATGCCCGAATTAACCGCGGCTTCCTTAATACTCTCCTGCGCCTGCCGTTTGGTTCCGACAAACAGAACCTCGCCGCCGTCGGCAACCGTATCGACAATCGCCTTATAAGCCGTCCGGTAGAGTCTTACGGTTTTCTGCAGATCAATAATGTAGATTCCATTCCGGGCCCCAAAGATGTACTTTTTCATTTTCGGGTTCCAGCGCTTGGTCTGATGCCCGAAATGGACACCCGATTCCAGCAACTGGCGCATTGTTACCATAGCCATGTTTTGTTACTCCTTAAAGATGTTGGTTTAACCTCCGCTCTCTTCATACCGATACCAACCGGACCACCCGGCACCAGGACATCCGCAGTCTGGTCTGACAACCGGTCAAACCAGAACAAAAGAGCGTGTGTATTTTGAACGCGGCCTAGTTAACACAAAAGAGTTTAAGTTGCAAGGGTAAAAGATAGAATCTTACGCGCTGAGGTCACATCAGCGGCAATCAGCGAACGTAACTCTTCAATTCCGGAACAACTCTTTTCCGAACGTAGGCGCTTAACAAAAATAATTTTTAAATCCCGGCCATAAAGATCTTCATCGAAATCAAGAATATGGACTTCAACCGTGAGTCCGGTATCGGCAAAAGTGGGGTTATAACCGATATTCATAACCCCTTTAAATCGTTGGCCCTGATATTCAACCCAGACCGCGTAAACTCCCTCTTTCGGGTAAAGTTCGACCTCGGAAACCAGATTTGCCGTCGGAAAACCGATGCCGCGCCCCCGGCCTTTGCCGCGGACGACTTGGCCGGTAATCGCGCATTCCCGGCCAAGAAAACGGGCGGCCCGCTCAATATCACCCTGCATAATCGCGGCCCGGATTTTAGTGCTGCTGACCAATTCGCCATCAATCTGAAAAGCGGGCGCGACCTCGACCGCAAAACCAAATTCCCGGCCAAGCTCAGTCAATGTCGCCAACGTTCCTTCGCGGTTACGGCCGAAAGCGTAATTTTCACCGACGATCACCACGGCCGCGCCGAGATGCAGCGCGAGAACCTGCTCCGCAAATTCAACCGCGCTCAAATCAGCAAATGCATGATCAAAGGGAGCAATCACAAGATTGTCGATGTTACAGGCGGCAATAAGCTCAACTTTTCTTTCGTAAGATGTAATCAGAAAAACCCGACGGGTGGGAAACAGAAGCTTTAAGGGATGAGGTTGAAAAGTTAAAACGGCACTCTCAAGCCCCGCCTTCCGGGCGCGGGCACAGGCCAGGGCAAAAAGAGAACGGTGCCCGGAATGGACACCGTCAAAATTGCCGATCGCCACCACCTGACTTTGCGGCGGCAGACACTGATTACGAAAATTATTGTAAATCCGCACGAGATTCGACTAACTCAGCCCTATTTAAAATAGTTTAAAAAGTCACCGTCACGATCCATAACCACGGTGGTTTTTTGTCCCAGTGATTTGCCATAGGCCTGCAGAGAGCGGTAGAAGGCGTAAAATTCAGGGTCCTGACCGTAGGCGTCGGCGGCGATTTTAATTGCCGCCTGCTCCCCTTCACCTTTGATTTTCTCAGATTTTTTATAGGCCTCTGAAATAATGATGGTGCGCTCCCGATCCGCGCGGGAACGAATTTCCATAGCTTTTTCTTCACCTTCGGAACGATACCGTTTCGCCTGTCGCTGGCGTTCCGCCTGCATCCGGGTAAAAACATGTTTCTCATTTTCCCGCGGCAGATCGGCGGCTTTAATCCGGACATCAAGGACTTCAATACCGTAAGCGGCGGCGGCTTCATTACTCTGTACGGTCACCACATGCATAATCTCTTCCCGGACTTTGGAAACAATATCAACCAAGGTTTCTTTACCAAGTTCAACCCGGAGCTGGGAATAGATAATATCGTCAAGCCGAGACTGGGCCCCGACTTCAGTGCGGACCGATTGAAAAAACTTCAAGGGGTCTTTAATCCGCCATTTTGAGTAGTTGTCAATGACCAGGTTCTTTTTATCGCTGGTGATAATTTCCGCCGGCGCGGCATCATAATGGAGCAGACGGCGGTCAAAATAGGTTACCTGTTGCAGGAACGGGATTTTCACTTTCAAGCCCGGCTCCTTAACAACCTTCACCGGCTTACCTAACTGCAGAACCATCGCCTGCTGGGTCTGATCAACAACGTAGAAACCGTTAAAAAGAAAAACCGCGACAATAACCAGCAGAATCAATCCAAGTTTAGCAAGTCTCATTATTTAACCCTCCCGACCAAAGATTGTGACCCGGTCAAGGCCGGATTGCTGGAGTTCTGTTGCAGACGCTGAGGGTTGGCTTCTATGGGAAGTAAGGGCAACAATGAGCGATTTATTTTGGGATCGATGACAATTTTGTCGATATTCCGTAAAACGCCTTCCATCATCTCCAACTGCATCCTTTTCCGGGTAATCTGCGGGGCCAGTTTATAGGCTTTGAGATTTGCCAGGAAACGGCTCGCCTCACCGGTGGCCCGGTTAATCAACTCCGCCTTATAGGCTTCCGCCTGGTTAGTCATCTGGGTTGCCTTACCGTGGGCCTTGGGAAGAATTTCGTTACTGTAACCCTCGGCTTCATTAATCATGCGGATTTTATTCTCTTTCGCGCTGGCGACATCCTGGAATGATTGAATAACCTGTTTCGGCGGATGCACATCCTGAAGTTGAACCGCAACGATGGTTACTCCGGCTTTATAATTATCAAGAATTTTCTGCAAACGCTTCTCGCAGTCCTGCTGAACCTTGGTTTTGCCGGAGGTTAAAACCGTATCGATATCATTTTTGCCAATTACCTCACGCATTGCCGCTTCAGTGGCCACGCGTACCGTTTCCGTCTGATTGTTGATATTAAAGAGGTAGGCAATCGGATCATCAATGCGATATTGGACGATAAACTGGGCGTTGACAATATTTTCATCCCCGGTCAGCATCATTGATTCACGCGGCACCATCTGATAACGGGCCGGAGGGCCGCTGGAGATTGTGCGAAAACCGATTTCCAGACGTTTTACCTGAGTAACCCTGGGCTTGAGAACCTTTTCAATCGGTTTGGGCAGATGCCAGTGCGGCCCGGCGGTCGTGGTGTAGATCGCCTTGCCGAAACGCTGGACAACCCCGATTTCATCCGGCGCGACAATATAAAACCCGGTCGCCAGCCAGCCGACAAGCAGAATCGCAATCAATAACAGCGGCCCGCCCGGAGGGCCGCCGGCAACCCCCTTCTCCGCCCGGTTAAAGACTTTTTTTATTATATCTTCAATATCAGCCGGCTTTTTCTCTTTTTCATCACCGTTATATTCCCAGGGCATCTTTTCTCCTTTCAACTTCAACGTAACGGTTTGTAACTGCTTATAGCAGCTATAGTTAAATAACTGAACCTTGACAAGTCAACCGGGTAGCGGATAAAATTACTGCCCTAAAGGCATAATATCACAGCCGGCCGGAGGAGTGAAACTGAACTGCGCCGCCGGCAGAGCCGGATCGGGGCCGCTTTTCCATTTATATGTGATGACAATCTTGTTGGCAAACAGATCCTCCATCCGGGTCTCCTCAAGCATCAATGAATCCGCGGCAAAAACAATCTTTAAACTTTGAAATGCCGGAGCCTTATCATCACTCAGCGGCAGAAGCGTGACCGTTATCAGATTACCATTGCGGGTTAAAGCAAGTTCCAAACCTTTTGGCTGAGATTGCAATTTGGCTAAAAGGTTAACAATTACCCGGGCTTCTTTTATATCTTTAAGGTTACCCGTCATCACCTGATTAAGATCGGGAGTGTAATACCAGAGGGTTTTACCATCCGAAACCAGCAACTGTTTTTCCGGCAACTGATATTCCCAACGCATCTTATCGGGCCCCTGAATCCAGATCCGCCCACTGCCGAAAGTAGTTTCATTGCTGTCCGCGTAGGTGGTCTTCTGGGTAAAGGTGCCGGCATAAGCCTTTGCCCGACTGTATTTTTCCCGAATACGACTTAAAATTTTTTCCTGTTCACGCTTCGCGGTTTCCGATTTTTCAGTAACCGCCGGTTTAGCTTTAAGTACGGTTTTTTTCGCCGTCTCCGCCAGGCCGGGATGAATAAAAATCAAGCAGACAGCAACGATTGCCGAAAGCCGGTAAAAATTAATCCGCAAAAAAAATTTCATCTAAAGTTCCTTAAAAAATTGCATAGTAATACAAAGAACCGCTTCAACCGTCAAGATGAAAGACCCGCTCACAGTTACGAGCGGTTACAAGAGCAATTTCATCAGGGTCAAGGTTGCGGAGCCCGGCAATTTCGCGGGCGACATATTCAACATAAGCCGGCTCATTACGCCGGCCGCGAAAAGGCACCGGCGTCAGGAACGGGGCATCCGTTTCAATTAAAATATCATCAAGACTGAGCTGTTCGGCAACCTCCTTCTGCATCTGACTGCGGGGGAAAGTTACGGTTCCCGGAATTGAAATCACAAAGCCTAAATCAACAAAGCGCCGGGCCCAGGTGATATCGGCCGAGAAGCAATGGATTACCCCGCCATTCCGATAACCTTCCTCGGCCACGATAATATCGTAAACTTCCTGATGAGCTTCACGGTCGTGAATAATAACCGGCAGCTTGAGTTCGGCGGCAAGATTAAGCTGCCGCGCGAACTCACGTTTCTGCAGCGATTTTGGCGAATGGTTACGGTAGAAATCCAGACCGATTTCACCGTAGGCGGCAATTTTACGGTCGCCGGCCAGCGCCCGCAGACGTTGATAATCAGATTCGGTTACAGCTTCAGTGTTGTGCGGATGGATGCCGATAGCGGCAAAAATAGAGTCGTATTTATGTGCCAGTTCCAAAGCCTTAAACGAATCGTTAAGATCGGTTCCGACAACCACCATTTTTTTTACCCCGGCGCAAAGGGCCCGTTTTACAATATTATCGACATCGCCATTGAATTCTTTTAAATTCAAATGGCAATGAGAATCAATTAACCGCATCGATATCCTGCTGCCCTCTTTCTCTAAACTTTTCAAAATCAGCAATAAATTCAGCCAGGGCCGCAGCGGTCAGGCGACATAATTTTTCCCCCTTCTCACGCGAAGCTAAAGCCGGGTCCCCCCAGATGCCGCCGGGCCAGTAGGCTGATTTATTGCGAACCAGAATATAGTCGGGAAAATCGGGAAATTCACGGGCCGATGTCCCTTTCACCAGGTCCGGGAAAAGGTATTGTATGCGGGCGGTTTCAACTTCACCGGCATGCGAATCACCGGCTACCTCTATCACCCCGCGTCCGGCCTGATAACAGAAATCATATTCGTTAATTACCGCCAGGCGAATATCGGAAAATTCTTTCAGCATATCTTCGCCGACTTCAATCAGAGCCCCGATATGGGTTTTGCCGGCGTGGCCGGAGATCAGGATAAAATTCCTAAGCCCCTGGCCGTAATAACTTCTGACCAGATCTCGCGCCAGAGCCCTGAACGTATCGGAGGAGATAGTGACGGTTCCGGGATGCCCCGAGGTGCTGCGACAAATACCATAATGCACCGGCGGCGCGACAAAACTTTTATGAATTTTAGCCGCGGCCCTGACCGTGGCATAAACCTGCATCGTATCAGTATCGAGAGGCAGATGCCGACCATGCTCTTCAGTTGAGCCGAACGGCAGCAGGATGGTCCGGCTCTCTTTAAGAGCGGCAACAAACTCCGGCATTGTCATATCTGTAATCAGCAATTCAAACCTCACCCGATCCGTTATTAATTTTCCTTAAAAAACCTGTCGCCAAAACCACCCGCAAGAATAACATAGTTAATGTGAACTTGTCACTATTATATTACTTTTCAGAATATTATATTTGAGATCAATCATTTAATCCGGAACGGCCTGATTATTTGACAAGTTCTACGGTATCAACATCAACGGTTGCAGAACCTGAATCCTTATCTATTTCACCACTTATTCTAACTTTCGTTTCAGGTGTGACCTTGACTCCTCTAAAATCTTCATTGTCAATTTCTATCTCAATTTCACCTGTAGAATCTTTAAATATGAAATGTTCCGAACTTATTTTTTTAAGGATATACCCTTCAAGGATGACATTGTCGTCGTCATTCATCTCACTGACGGACTTTGCCGTGACCAAACTTTTGGTGGAACCCGGTCCGACAAATTCGGCTGATGCTGTAGTTGAAATAGCTAGAAGTATCAGAAATATTAATAGTGTTGATAAATATTTAGTCATACTCTTCTCCTTTGTTTATTCATTTATTTATTTATTTATTTATTTATTTATTTATTTCAAGATGCTACCACAGTATTTTTACCCTGGTGTTTCGCTGTATAGAGATTTTCATCTGCCCGTTTAATTAAGTCATCACACTTTTCCTGTCCGGAAAATTCGGCTACCCCTACGCTTATTGTAACCTGCCTGTCTATTGTAAATTGATGCTCCGCGATCAATTTACAGATTCTGCTGCCTAATTCTCGTGCCTCTTCAATGTCAGCTTGCGGACATAATATTAAGAACTCTTCTCCACCCCATCTGCCGGGAATATCTACGGCGCGTAAATTGTTTTTCAGCAGTAAAGCTATGTCTTTAAGGACGGAATCTCCGGCTTGATGGCCGTATGTATCATTGATTTTTTTGAACCAGTCAATATCAAACATAATGATAGAGAACTTTTTTTCATACCGTATTGACCGTTGACGTTCTTTTTCCAGCTCACTATCTATCTTGCGGCGGTTGAAGAGGCCCGTGAGCTGATCCGTGGTGGAGATTTTTTTTAGCTCATCGTTTTTCTGTTCCAGCAATCTGTTGGCTTTCGCCAACTCCATAGATTTGGTATAAAGTTCATGGGCTGTAAGCCGGCCTACTTCTTCGGCGATTATGCCGATTTCATTCTCTGGATATTTGTAGCCGGAATCGCTTTCCAGGTTGCCGCTAATGATATTTTTAACTTTTTTTCGAAGTTCAAGCAACGGAGTAGAAAAACGCCGACTTAAAATAAAGCTTTGACCGACTCCAAGTAAAACGGCAATTATGCCGGTCAGCATAATACCGAAAAAAATTCGCCAGGCTATAGGTTTTATTATTTCGTTTTTGTCAACGACAGTAAAGACCAACCAGTCGGTTTCATTACAGCGGCTGTAAAAGGCTATTTTCTTCACATTGTCCATTTTGAAAACAAGCCGGCCTTCGTCTTTATCCAGGTTGAGCGGGGTGCCGATGATTTCCGCTATGTTTTTCTTTAAGAGGGATTCATTATGGTGCAGAATAATCTCCCCATCGGATTTTGTCACAAAACTATAAGATGATTTATATACGTCACTCCGTTGTTTCAATAAATCGGTTACCATTTCAATGGAACAGTCAATTGATATAACGCCGGTATAGCCGTGTTCCCGGCTGAACAGGGCCTCGGATGTGGAGAACAGCCATTCCTTAGTCTTTATATCCTGGTAAGGAATCCCGGGCGAACGTTTTGGTTTTGCGGCCATTGCCGATTGATACCAGGGACGGACCGTGGGATTAAATCCTTTGGGGGTTTTGTAATCTTCACTATTTATTAAAAACTCATGGTTTTCATACCCTGAATAAATGAAAGTAATTTTTTTGTTGATCTTTGCAAAAGATTTATACAGGTTCAGGACTCGCTGACGGGCGGGCGGATAAAGCCATGGTAGGTTCTGAACTTCTTCATTGGCCGCCAAAAAATCTACCGTGTCATCTATCTCGGAAAAATAACCATCCATGAAAAGGCTGACGGCATAATTTTTTTGTTTAATAATACCGTAGGCCTTGGACATCCTGGAACGATAGAGAACACTGGACAGAAAAAGACTGAAGACAACCAGAATTATCGCTGAAAAAATCATGCTGCTGCCGAATATTTCCTGTCTGATCGTTGTTTTTGCCGCTTTATTCATCATAAGTCGTCCCAGTTAGATTTGCTGATGGAAATTTTTACTGCGGGCTGGAATCGTGCTGCCGGCGCCGCTCCAGAGTTCTCTGGGATGACCTGAGTTGAGCATTATGCTGACGCCGCTGTTCTTCCTTACTTTCAATAACAAGTGGCGCAACTTCCCGACTTTTGCCGTCCTTGTCAAGCGCAACGAAGGTGAGATAGGCTGAAGCTGTATGCTTAATTTTGCCGCTGGCCATCTGCTCACTTTCGACCCGAACCCCGATTTCCATTGAAGTCCGACCGACCTTATTCAATGACGCTTTGAGGGTGACCAGGTCACCGACATATACCGGATGATGAAAATCAAGCCGCTCGATTGAGGCGGTAACCACGTTACTGCGGGCATGGCGAATGGCAACCACCCCGGCGGCATTATCAATCATTTTCATAATAATTCCACCGTGAATATTACCGGCCGGGTTAGCATCATGCGGCTGCATCACATGCGACAAAGTCACCATGCTCTCAGATACTTTTCTTCCCTGCATATTGAACTCCCGATTAAAACAAATCCACGCCGCCCGGCAGCCGGATTGGAGGACAACTTAAAAAATAATCCCGGGCTGATTACGACCGAGCTATTTTTGTAACTATTCAGCCAAATTTTACCCCCCCCCACCTTCTGGAGGGGGCGGGGGTGGTTTTTCGTAAGCGGTTGCGGAAACGATTTCGTTGTTTTTTCCAGCGAGCGGGAGCCCATCAGCATTGCAACTGTTTGAGCGTAAGCGAGTTTTGCAAGGCGGGCGCAGCGAGCTTAAAGGAAAAACAGAAATCTTAACGCCTAGCGGAGAAAAACCGCGCCCGACCCCGGATTCGGCTGATTAGTTACCTATTTTTTAGGCAGTAAATTAATCTGTTCGTTGATGCGGTTTTGAATTACTTCCTCAACACAGGTCATAAAATTCAACACGCATGGGACCTTGAGTGTGTAATAGACC
>WFRP01000191.1 GCA_015486505.1 Pseudomonadota bacterium
ATTGTCGTTCCAGTGCCGATTTGCACCCGGGTTATTACTGTTATTCGAGTTACCCTGGTTAAATTGACGCCAGCTATTATTGCCGTTCTGCTGCTGACCGTCGTTCATAAGCGAGGGGCCATTGCCCGATTTTGCGGAAGGGCTTACTTTGACCGAAATATCTTTAGCATCAATTCCGTGCAGCCCCAGACTGTCACGCAACGATTCGACCTTACGCATCATCGCGTCCTTAACTTCGGGATGGTCAACCATAAAAGTCGCGGTTAAATGCTGCTTGTTCATAACCAGTTTTATATCAACCCGGCCCAGATGCTCAGGCCAGAGTTTAATCGTGACTGTCTGCCGGCCGTTAAGCGGGCGCGTCAGACCGGCTTGAATCTGGTTGAGCAAATGATCATCACTGATCGGCAAGGGCTTCACCGACATCGACCTGGCCCCTTTTTTCAGCGCGGCAGTATCAGGCAAATCAGAATTCATATCCGGTAACAATACCGATTTAGAAAAGTTTGACTCCACTACAGGCTTATCCTTGACGCCACTCGACAAGGTTGATTCGGAAGAATTTTTTTCGGAAGCGGCTTGCCGCACTTCATCCCTGAAAGCTATCCGGCTGTGGCGGTTTTTAGCCTCGGCAAACTCAGCCATATTTTTTTGCTCAGACCTGTTCTGCAACATCGAAGACTGGTTTTCCCGGGCCCGCCCCTGGAGATGAACTGCTCCCGCCTGACTACCTGAAACCGACTGCTTAGCGGCCAAACGATCCGAAAGATTTCTCTTTTGCCGCAATTTTTCATCTGAGGCAATAGCCTCACTCTCCACCCGAATTTCCACATCATCAGGGATTTCAGTCGGCGCAACCCCATCCGCCTGAGGCGAACCCTCAACTTTCAGCGACTGCGGTCGCGCACCGGCTTCACGGCCGGTTTCAACCGGATTCGCGGCCGTGACAGACGCAGAAGGATCTGTAGCCGAATCTTGTTGACTGACAGCAGTAGTCTTTGGACTTTCACTTTTTACTTCTATTTTTTTTGCTTTTATCTCTGTACTTGCCGGCTTTGCTGCCGTATTCTCAGCCTTTACCCGGCCAGCTTCGGCTTTAGCTTCCGGATTCCCGGTTTTAATCCCTGGATTTCCGGCCTTTACTTTCGTCTCCTGGAGTAAATCCAGGCTCTTTTTTTCCGCAGCGGCATCCTGAAAGTCATTTTTAGAATCTGCTGCCGGCAACTTCACGTCCGGTTTTGCGGCAACCGGTTCAGCCCCGGGTCCGTTTGTAATTTCCGCCGGGGAAAGTTTTGCCGTTAATTCATTTTCAACCGGATTTTCCGGCAGAGGCCGGGTTCCGGTTAAGCCGGACGATTCTTTCCCATCCGGCAAACCGGACGATTCTTCAGTTGGCTCAGCGCCATCGACCACCTGAGAAGCCAGATTATTCTGCGCCGCTGCGGCTTCAGCCAAAAAGCCCGATTCATCTTCAGGAGCGACAGGCTCAGGGGCGACAAGCCCCAGGTTTGCAACCGCTGGGTCTGTTTGCGGCGCCGCTTCCGCAGCTTCAGCAAACAGCGCCGGAATTTCGCTCTCCGCGGCTTCCGCAACCCCGGCCCGGCGGCTGCTTTCCGCCGATTCATCAATGACTTCCACGGGAACTTCCACAGGCACGGCAACAACGTTTGCCCCGGTTTCCGGGGCCGCGTCAGTTTTATCGACACTATTTTCAAGCGGCTCTTTTTTTGACGAACGTTTTGCCGAACGCGACTGGACGCGATCCTCAGTTTCCCGCGCCTTATCGTCTTTTCGCGCCTTATCGGCTTTCCGGTCATCCGCGATCTGCGCTGACTGCTTCTCATTCGCATGATGAGAAGTATTGTCAGCAACATCAGCCCGACTCTCTTCCCGGTTCAAAACCTTGGAGAACCCTTTTTCAGAAGACTTTTGTGGGGGCGCCGGGATGTCATTGGTCACATTTTTAATCGCTGCCGGGGCCGTAAGCTGAGCCAAATTAAAATTTTCCACAAACACACCTCATCTATTACAAAACGTGAAATACTGCTTTCCCAAGAAAACTTATCTGGTTACTGAGCCGGTTTCAGGGCGGTAATCGCCCGGGATATCGCGACCGCCCGCTCCTTGTCGGTCGCGCTCAACAATTTGGCCGCTTTTTTCGGCGGCATCCGCAATATTATCTCAACCGCGTATTTAAGTTCCAATTTCTGCAGCAGCGGCGCGGACGCCGCCGGCTTCATCGCCGTATAAACCTCAACCAGACGACTCAGATCTTCATCTTTCAAAGCTTTAAGTTCATTCAGAATCTTGGCGAAAGAGTCACGGGCATTGCGAATTTCACTTTCCTGCTTTTTAAGCTCCTGCTGTAAAAATTCAATGCGCTTCTCTTTTTCAGCCAGCTCGGCTTCACGATTTGCCAGTTTGGTCTCGCGTTCTTTCAGCAGAGTTTCTATATCAATCAGGCTGCCGGGTTCTTTGAAATTCTCCGCCGAAAGCGCCGGCGCCGGCCACAGCATCAAAACCAGCAGCAGAAGATGAAACAGGGTTTTCAACCCGGAAAATGATTTACAAGTTGCCGACAAGGTTTCCCATTCTCCCCGTTTTCGCGTGATTTACCTTAAATCAAGTGCCGGACAACCGGCATACACCCGGAAAAAAACTCCGGCACCGAACCTCTTACTGAAGTTCTTAGCAACTATAATACCAAAGCTGAAAATTTTATTAAAAGTGGAAAGGCGCAGGCGGATTTAGAAGGTAAGAGTATGAAATTAATGAAGTTTACAAAAAATAAAAAAGAAAGAAAAAAAGTCGGCGTCGCCGCAATCACGCTGCTAAAACCATAATTTAAGAGAGATGGCGATAAAGACAAGCGGTAATTTCGGGCCGAGGGATGAGGAAGGCTCTAAATCAGGGGCAAAGATTGCCGGGTGGGGCAAGAAAAGAGATACCGGCTCCCGGCGACTGACTATTTTTTCTGCCGGGCCGCCCGGATAATAGCAACTTCGTCCAGATTTTTCCGCTCGAGAAGTTCCTGCTCCCGGCGCCACTCCTGTAAGTGCTGTTCTCGCACCTTCTCCAGGAGCCGGCGATCTTTGACGCGGGCGATAAGTTCGGCCTCCTTGACAACTTTATCCTGTTCGATGGCCGCCAGCAATTCCCGGTTTAAATTGACTTCATACATTAATTTAACTTCCCGAAAACGGGCCAGTTCCATCTCGGCAACCGGCAAGCCCTGGCTGAGGGCGGCAAAACTCTTTTGCCGCTCTTTGACCTGAGATTTTTCCAACTCGGCCAGTTTGTCCCGGGCGCTTTCAAGTCTTGCTTCCACCTCAGCCAAAGCCCGGGCGGCATTTTCTTCAAGAATCCGGCGCTGCTTCAGAACCGTTTCCAATGAAAATTTAAACATCGGCAACCAACATTAAAGATTGACAAATTTAAACCAATAACGTAAATCAGCCCCGGTTTTTACCGGGGTCTCAGCACCCTGAAGGGAAACTAAAATCAGTTGTAACAATTCAGCCGAATTACATCTCCCCTCTTTCAGGAGGAGGCGGGGCCGGTTTTTCAAAGCGGTCGCGGAAAGATTTCGTCGTTTTTCCCCGCGAGCGAAACCCCATTA
>WFRP01000192.1 GCA_015486505.1 Pseudomonadota bacterium
CCGCGATCTGGCGCACCGTCTGCCGCAAACCCGGCTGCACCCGGGCCAGGACCGCGGATTCTTCGATCTCCACCAGCCTTGTCAAGGCGCCGACGGTCAGCCGGTCCCGGGCTTCATCATAGACCATTCCCGCCAGCTCCGGCAGGCTCTGCAGGCTGACCAGGAAAGAGACCGGGTACAGTTCCCGTTTCATCCCCACCAGCAGATCGGTGCCCCCGGCACAAAGCTTCAACCGTCCCCGGTAAAGCCTCAACTGAACTTCCAGCTCCTCCCGGTCAACCGGCTGCAACAACTCGATAGATGGCATTTTCAACATTGGAAAAGCAACCTCATTTATAACTGTTCAGCCAATTACGGGGTCGGGCGCGGTTTTTCTTCGCTAAGCGTTAACCCATGTTTAACAAGATTTCGGCTTAATTGCCCATTTTCGCCATTTTCAGCCCAAAAAAGCTAATGATTTTAACGAAGGAACTTGGATTTTTCATGTGTAGTGCCAACTTTTTATAAAGTTGTTTGACTTCGGTCAAAAGTCATGCTAAATGACTTGACATGTTTATCAGACGAACTAAAACCGGCTCTTCCTCATCAGGCGTGACCCATTATACGTTCCGCCTGGTTACCTCCAAAAGGGTGGGCAAGAAAGTCCAGCAAAAAACCCTGTTGAATTTGGGGGCTAACTTTTCACTGCCAAAGGATCTGTGGCCCCAACTTTGTTCAAGAATCGATGACATCATTACCGGACAACTTACTTTTGATAATCATCAACCTGAGGAAATTGAGCCGGTTGCACAAAATATCGCCGCAAGGTTGATAGCTAACCGTTCCGAATCCAAAGAAGTTACAAAGAAAGAAAACATTGATTATCAGGAAGTTGACGTTGACTCGCTTGAATTGGTCCGGCCCCGGTCAATCGGTGTTGAACATGCCGGCTTGGAAGCTATCAAGTTACTCGGATTGCCAAAGATTCTTGAAGAAGCCGGTTTCAACAAGGCTCAGCGTGATGTAGCTGTCGCCAGTATCATTGCGCGTATGGCTGAGCCCGGCAGTGAAAATGCGACCTGGCAATGGCTGAAAGAACAGAGCGGCGTCGGTGAATTACTGGGGGTTGATTTTGAATCCATGTCGGCGATGCGGCTCTATCGCGTTTCCGATCTGCTGGTACGACATCGGCAAAAGATCGAAGATGCTCTGTTTTCAAATATCAGTTCCCTGTTTTCATTGACTACAACTGTAACCCTGTATGATTTAACGAATACCTTCTTTGAAGGAACCGCAGCCGAAAATGACAAGGCCAGGCGGGGGAATTCCAAAGAAAAACGCAGTGATTGCCCACTTGTTACTCTGGGCCTGGTTCTGGATGGCAGTGGATTTGTACGCGGCTCGGAGATGTTTGAAGGTAACATCTCTGAAGCCAAAACCCTGCAGACCATGCTTGATAAGTTGAGAGCACCAAAAGGGGCGCTGGTCATCATGGATCGGGGGATCGCCACTCAAGCAAATATAGACTGGCTGGTAAAACATCAATACCGATATCTGGTGGTTAGTCGCGAACGGAACCGCAGTTTTGATGAGGAGCATGCTGTAGAAGTCTCCTCGGCCTCTAATCATACCATTAAAATCCACAAAGAGATCAATGACGACCGCAGCGAAGCGCGACTTTATTGTTATTCTGAGCAACGGAAAGCCAAAGAAGAGGCCATTAACAAACGTTTTGCCGATCGTTTTGAAGTTGGTTTGCAGAAAATTGCTGACGGTCTCGCCAAACCTCGCGGGACCAAAAAACATGATAAAGTTTTAGAACGTATCGGCCGTCTTAAAGAAAAAAACAACGGTATCGGACAACATTACCAAATTGATTTAAGCCTGAATGAAACGGGTACTACGGTAACCGGTATAACCTGGAAGCAAAAACCGCAAGAAGGTTCCCGGCTGACCCATCCCGGAGTCTATTGTTTACGCACCAACGAGCTTGACTGGGATGAGGTTACATTGTGGCAAACCTATACAATGTTAACTGATCTCGAAGCGGTATTTCGCAGTTTGAAATCGGAACTGGGTTTGCGGCCGGTTTTTCATCACAAAGAAGAACGGGCCGACGGCCATCTTTTCATCACGGTTCTGGCATATCAAGCCGTTCAGGTCATTCGGAAAAGACTGAAGAACAGTAATATTAATGATAGCTGGGCCTCTTTGAGAAAGATCTTTTCCAATCAACGGAGAGTCACTGCCACATTCAAACAGAAGGACGGCCGCACTTTACATGTCAGAAAAACGACAATTGCCGAACCAAAACTGCAGAGACTTTACAATGCCTTAGAAATTTCTGCTTCACCGGCAGGTACGCAAAAAACGAAAAATTAACAAAACGAAACAAATGTAGTGCCACTCGAATCTTGTTTCAAGCGTAAGCTACTGATTTAAATGACTATATTTTTCATGACGTTAAACATGGGTTAGGAGATAGAATTTAGCTGAATAGTTACAATCCATCAAAACAATAAAACACAAAGAGGCTTCGGCAGCGCCGAAACCTCTTTTGCCGGACACCGAGTGCGCCGGGAGTTGAAAAAATCCACCTACTCGTCGTCAAGCAACAGGGAGAAGGTCTCCTTGAAATAGGTATAGCCGGTCCACATCGTGTAAATAAAAGCCACCCAGAGAAAGAACATGCCGACGGCGTGGGCGTCGGCCCAGAGGAAACGGTAGTGAATAATCAGGCTGACCACGGCAACGATCTGGAATATGGTTTTATATTTTGCCATGACGCTGGCGCCGATCACCTTCCCGCGCTCGACCGCCACCGCCCGCAGCCCGGTTACCGCGGTCTCCCGGCAGATAATCAGGCAAACCATCCAGGCCGGGGCCCGCTGCAGGTAGACCAGCATGACCATGGCCGAAAGCAGCAGCAGTTTATCGGCCAGCGGGTCGAGAAGTTTTCCCAGGGTGGATTCATGACCGTATTTACGGGCCAGGTAGCCATCCAGACCGTCGGTAACCGCGGCCAGGGACACCAGCAGGGCGGCCAGGAGGTTGATCCAGCGATTGTGGGAATAGAGCAGGACGATAATCAGGGGAACCGTCAGGATGCGGCTCAGGGTAAGCAGGTTGGGGAGGTTTGCCGGCTCGAGCAGGATCGCCCGGAGCCGGGCGGCCGGAGCCTTGAGAATTGTGGTCAGGGTGGCAAAAGGGCTGCTACTTGGCGCCATTTTTGTTGATCCGTTCCTTGAGATCTTTTCCGACTTTGAAAAATGGCAGACGCTTCTCTTTAACCTGGATGGACTCGCCGGTCTTGGGATTGCGACCGATATAGGCCTTGTAATATTCGATATGGAAACTGCCGAAGCCCCGCAGTTCGATCCGCTCCTCGTCGAACAGAGCCTGCTTCATGTTTTCGATGATCAGACTTACCACCTTTTCGGAAGCTTTAAGGTTCAGGTCGCTACGGTTGGCCAACTCTTCAATCAACTCGGACTTATTCATTGTGATACTTAAACTCCGGCTCCACAGGCAACAAAAATAAAATAATATTATACAAGAATCAACAAAGGGCCGCGCCAGCAGGTTTCAGACCGGAAACGACAAAGGACTCCGCCTTTCCAGGCTTCCGGCGAACCCCTTCCGATTTGCCCTCCGGTTTTATTTAACCATTTTATTTCATTAGCAATATCTAATTGGCATTGTCAAGCAAAAATATAGGTATAGGAATATTTCCGCTCCGGAAAATTCCGACGAAAAAAAAGAAACGCTTTTTTCCCGGCCCCGAAACCGGCCGGCAAGGAGATAAAGTCTAGCGCCGCCGGCCCTCGCGCCGGCGAAAATAGAGGCGTACCGGGACTCCGTAAAAACCGAGATCCTCGATCAAACGGTTTTCCAGGTAGCGCAGGTAGGAATCGAGAAGACCCTTGTTCCGGTTGACGAAAACAACAAAGGTCGGGGGAGCGGTTCGCACCTGGGTCATGAAATAGAATTTAAGCGGCCGGTGATTGATCAGGGGGTGCTGGTGGGCGGCCACGGTGTGGGCCAGCCAGCGATTGAGCTCCCCGGTTCCGACCCGGCGGCTGAACACCCGGTGGAGATCCTCCAGGGCCGTAAAGATCTGCGCCACCCCCCGGCCGCTCTTGACCGAAACCCCGAAAATCACCGGCCGGCGCACCCCGATCATCACCTCTTCGAGTTCCCGCTTCAAGCTTTTCAACCTTGCGGCCCGGTTTTCCCGCTCCAGGAGGTCGAGCTTGTTGAAGAGGTAGAGTACGGCCTTGCCCTTTTCATGAGCCAGGGCCGAGATCCGCAGGTCCTGGTCGGTGACGCCGGAGACCGCATCGATCATCAGGATGACGATGCGGGCAAAATCGATGGCCCGCAGGGTGGCGACATTGCTGAGGCTCTCGACTTCCTCCCGGACCCGGCTGCGGCGCCGGAGGCCGGCGGTATCAAGAAAAAGAAATTTTCTCCCTCCATGCTCCAACTCCACCTCAACGGCATCGACCGTGGTTCCGGGGCGGGGGCTGGTGGTCAGCCGGTCGCGCCCCAGGAGACGATTGAGGAGGGATGATTTGCCGACATTGGGCTTGCCGACAACCGAAACCCGGATGAGCTCTTTTCCCGGGGTCTCCTCTTCGGCCCCGGCCGCCGCGGAGTCGGAAGCCGGGGGCAGCAGGCGGGCCAGGGC
>WFRP01000193.1 GCA_015486505.1 Pseudomonadota bacterium
CCTTTAAGCTCGCTGCGCCCGCCTTGCAAAACTCGCTTACGCTCAAACAGTTGCAATGCTAATGGGCTCCCGCTCGCTTCCGAAAAACAACGAAATCGTTTCCGCAACCGCTTACGAAAAACCACCCCCGCCCCCTCCAGAAAGTGGGGGGGTAAAATTTGGCTGAATAGTTACATTATTTTTAAAATAAAGCAATAAATTTACTGCCGGTTGACGAAAGTTATGATCTTTCCAGTCAGGGTTATCCAAAGATTATGTAATGTCTTAAGCTCATTTGCGGTCAGGTCATCATAATGAACCCCGGCGATGACTGCGGTGCTGCGGTCGGTGGCCGCCGCCAGTTTTTCACTGATATATTTTACCATCACATCTTCCTTGTGTCCAGGTTGGGTCAGAATTGATGAAGTTGCGCTCAATTTATCCGGCCCGGACAGACTCGGGCGCGGCACCGCCAAACCGACGGCGCCGATATGATCCCGGCCCCCGGTGACGATGACGATTATATCACTGTTGTCGAGGACAATAACGGTTCCCTTAAGCGAAAAACCATTATTGTTCTCGCAGACGATTGTTTCATAACTCTGCATAGTGTAAGTTTAAATATTAAGGATGGCAAAAGGTTCGGGGTGTTAACCCGGGCCAGGCGGGATCTCCGGGCGCCATTATCGTTGCGGGTGCTTTTGTTTTAACGCTGCTCGTACATATCCTGATAATACTTCCGGTAGCTGCCGTCGCGGACCTGATTGAGCCACTCCTGGTTATCAAGATACCAGCCGATGGTCATCTCCATCCCTTTCTCAAGGTTGATTTGCGGCTCCCAGCCTAAATCCTGTTTAATCTTCTCCGCATCGATCGCATATCTTAGATCATGGCCCTGGCGGTCGCCGACGAAGGTGATTAACTCGGTCCGTTTACGGCCGTCCGGCAGCGGCCCGAGGCGGCGGTCAAGCGAGTTGCAGAGCAGTTTGACCAGTTCAATGTTTTCCATTTCATTATGACCGCCGATATTATAGGTCTCCCCGGCAGCGGCCTTACGCATTACCAGCACCAGGGCCCGGCAGTGATCTTCAACATAGAGCCAGTCCCGGATATTTTTCCCATCCCCATAAACCGGCAGCGCCGCACCTTCAAGGGCGTTGCTGATCATCAGCGGAATCAGTTTCTCCGGAAACTGCAGCGGGCCGTAATTGTTGGAACAGTTGGTGATTAAAGTGTCGAGTTTATAGGTGTGGTGATAGGCCCGGACCAGGTGATCGGCCGAGGCCTTGCTCGCGGCATAGGGGCTGTTGGGACTGTAGGGCGTGGTCTCTTTGAAATAGCCTTCGGCCCCTAAAGAACCATAGACTTCATCGGTCGAAACCTGAAGAAAACGGCAGCGGCCGCCGGAGTTGCAATAACTGCGGAAAGCTTCCAGCAGCGTAAACGTACCCCCGATGTTGGTGTCGATGAAAGCCTTGGGGCCGGTGATACTGCGGTCAACGTGGGATTCCGCGGCAAAATTAATGATGAAACCGGGTTTTTCCGTTGCTAAAAGTTTGTCAACCAGCTCGCGGTTACAGATATCGCCGTGGGTAAAGAGGTAGCGGGGATTATCACTGAACTCTTTCAGATTTTCCGGGTTGCCGGCATAGGTTACGGCATCAAGATTAATAACGCGGTAGTCGGAAAAATCATTAAGCAGCAGGCGGATAAAATTACTGCCGATAAAGCCTAAACCGCCGGTGACCAGAACTGTTTTCATATAGATTGTTTATCTCCCTTCGCTTAAGATCTCTTCAAGGTAGGTGCGATAAGGTGAAACCGGCATTTTTCGCAGAGTTTCACTTAATTTGTCGTTGTCAATGAAACCCATACGCCAGGCGACTTCTTCAATGCAGCCGAATTTCAAGCCCTGACGCTGCTCCAGAGTGCCGATGAAATGGCTCGCTTCAAGCAGGCTTTGATGGGTCCCGGTATCAAGCCAGGCGACACCGCGCCCGATTTTCCGGACATTAAGCTCTTCTTTTTCAAGATAGATCCGGTTTAGGTCGGTGATCTCCAGCTCACCCCGGGCTGATGGCGACATCGCCGCCGCGAGATCGCAGACTTTGTGATCATAAACATAAAGCCCGGGGACCGCGTAATGTGATTTCGGGATTTGCGGTTTCTCCTCCAGACTGACAGCTTTGCCGTCGGCAGCAAATTCGACGACGCCGTAACGTTCCGGATCATTAACGTAGTAGCCGTAAATCAGGGCCCCGGCCGTAAACGCACGGATCGGATTCAGGAAAATATATTTGCCATAGAAGATATTGTCACCCAGAATCAGGCAGACCGACTGATTAGCGATAAATTCACGACCTAAAATAAAGGCCTGAGCAATACCTTCGGGACGTTCCTGGACTTTATAAGAGAGCTTGATCCCGATATCGGAACCGTCCCCTAAAAGGTCGGCAAAGCGGGGCAGATCCTGCGGGGTTGAGATGATCAGGATGTCATTGATCCCGGCCATCATCAAAGTTGACAGCGGATAGTAGATCATCGGCTTGTCATAGATCGGCAGCAACTGCTTGCTCGCGGTTTTCGAGAGCGGGTAGAGCCGGCTGCCGGCGCCGCCGGCGAGAATAATTCCTTTGTTTACGGCCATGTTATTGTCCTGTTGAAAATTTGTTTATGCAGGTTGCGGAAATCAATTAATCCCGGTTGAATTGCGGGGCCTCTTTTTTGAGAAAAGCACCGACTCCGGCCCGAAAATCCGCAGTTGTCGAAGCCTTGATTATCCCCTGGCGTTCAGCTTCCAGATACTCACTTAAAGATAATCCCGGCATTTTTGCGAGAATATCCTTGGTTGCGGCCTGAGCTTTGCGTGGCCCCCGGACTAATGATTGCACCAGTTTCAAGGCTGCAGCCTCAGCCTCGCCGCTGGCAACAAAACGGCTGACCAGGCCGATTTCAGCGGCGGTTTTACCGTCTATCCGGCCGTTGGTCAGAAAAAAATCAGCGGCCCGGGCTTTACCTAAAGCCTCAATTACGGCAAAGCTGCTGCCGCCGTCGGGAACCGCGGCAATGCCGATGTAACCGGCGACAAAGAGAGCATTTTCAGTCGCCAGACTGATATCCGCGGCTAACGCCAGCCCGACTCCGGCCCCAGCGCAGACCCCGTCAATCAGCGAAACAAAAATCTTCTCCATGCGTCGGATGGCCAGAGCCGAGGCGTTCAGGGTCGCCGAAAGTTCTTCGATGGTATTGGTGATGATGCCGGAATCAATGCCCTGCTGAAAACTTATAAGATCACCGCCGCCGGAAAAAATCGGCCCTTCGGCTTCCAGAAGTATGACCCCGACCTCATCATCCCAGCGCAGTTTTCGTAGAGCTTCCCAGAGTGCGGCTGCCATTTTTGGACTGTAGGCATTAGCTTTTTCCGGCTGGTTGAGTGTCAGCCGGGCGTAGCCGTCCCGTTTTTTTATCGTGACAAATTCTTTCATAATAACCCTATTCCAGTCAGTTAGAATTGACGGGTCTACATACTAATTGGCGTTCGCTTTGTCAACTTTTAACAAAAAATACTTGACACTAAAACGCCCCTAAGTTATAAGCGCCAGACTTTGTTCCCCGGTAGCTCAGTCGGTAGAGCGGGTGGCTGTTAACCACTAGGTCGGCGGTTCGAGCCCGTCCCGGGGAGCCAGATATCAGAAAAGCCGTTTTCTTCATTGAAAACGGCTTTTTTTTGTGCTTGAGCCAGGTTGTTTTCGGCAATTATATCAAAAGGTTGGCGGTAGTTTGGTGAGAGTTTGCCACTCTTCCAAATGGAGTTCGAACAGACGAAGTTCAGGATCTTTCTCTTTTCTTGCAGAGTTTGTTTTTCATAAAGAAAAACAGCACGTTGTGACAGTCCCAGCAATTTGATCCCATCATCAAAATAAGCCCGGTTGGCTCTGGTAGCGTAACCCCATCCTTAAGGTTGCGGTAGAGACGGTCGGTTTTTTATAGCGTGCTGGTTCAACAGCTTTAACTGGGATGGGATAGAAAACCCTTCTTTTTATTGCTCTTTGGAGGATACTCTGGCGTAGATAACAGCCGTCTAAATGGAATGTTTATGTTGGTTGTTAGTTATGGCAGTCAGCCCTCATGATGTTAAGGTACTAAAAAAGGCCAGATCAAGAATGGACGAGGTAAAAGAAAATGAAACATTCTGAGCTCAAAGAAACTGCATTGAAAAATGCTTCTGTAAAAAATATGTATGATGCCTTAGAGCCTGAATTTTTGCTGTTGCGGGATCTGCTCAAAGCCCGTCGTGAATGTGGGATGAGTCAGGCTGAAATTGCCGATCGCATGGGTACGAAACCACCAGCTGTTACCAGGCTGGAGTCGTCATTGAGTAGCGGCAAACACTCGCCATCGATAGCGACTTTAAAAAAATATGCTGACGCTTTAAATTGCCACTTGGAGATAAGGCTTGTTGCCAACAGGTAGCCAAAAAAGTTTCTTACGGCTGATGGTTACACAAAAATCTCCAGAGACAATCATGATGTCTTCCGCCAATCTAAAATTTGCGTCAAATTCTCAAACTTTAAGATTAATCGTTAATACTCGTAACATTATTTCGGTCTGGGTTGAGCAGGCGCTCAAGTCTTGCGCTGATTTCGGGCGAAATTGAGCGAAAATGCAGGTCGTTCTGGGGGAAAGGAATGTTGATTCCAGCTTCCTTGAATTGTCGGTAGAGGGCAAAATAGTAGTCGCTTTTCAGGCCCGAAGGGGCTTTGAGGTTGGTCATCCGGCACCAGACCCGGATGGAAAAATCAAGGCTGTTGTCGCCGAAGCCTTCAAAGAAAATGCGTAAGGGGTGGAGAAAATCTTCCCGGGTGATGCTGACTTCCCGGGCGGCGGCTTCAGCCAGTTTTACCACTTCATCAGGGTCGCTGTCGTAAGCGACGCCGAACGGAATGTTCAAGCGGCGCCAGTCATCACCGTAGGTCCAGGTGTTGACCCGGTTGGAAATCAGATCAGAGTTCGGGACAATTATATCCTCGCCTTCAACTGTACGCACCACGGTGGTCCTGAGTGACACCTTTTTGACTTCACCGACGATCCCTTCCGTCAGATGGACATAATCGCCGACTTTTATCGTCTGCTCGCCTAAAAGGATGATGCCGCTGATAAAATTGTTGGAGATTGTCTGGAGGCCGAATCCGATTCCAACCCCGAGCGCTCCGAGAATAATGCTGAGCTGGCTCAGATCCAGTCCGGCTGTCGAGAGAATGATAAAAGTACCGATCAGGATGCAGGCGTAGTAAGCCAGAGTCGTAATCGAATTGATGGCGCCGACAGACATCCCGATTTTTTTTTCCAGCAGAGTCGCAATCCGGCGCCGTAACCAGCGCAGGAAGAAGATGCTGAGAAAAAAGAGAAAGATGATTTTTAAGATTATTGCCAAAGTTACCATTGAGGTACCGATGGCAAAAAGCGGGAAGTAGAGAACTTTCAGGGTCTGATCCTTAAGATCGGCAAGGTGAAGCTCGCTCCAGGCCTTGATCCGGTCTTTGCGGCTGATCATAAAACGGTTCAGATCGACAATCTGGTCAATTTCCCTTTTGATGTTTCTGATATCATGGTCGTTGTCGGAGAGTGTCAGGTAAAGTTTGTCCAGGTTTTCATTCACTTTAAGGGCCTGGCGGGATAAAGCCCGCCAGGTTTTGCTCAGAGTTACCGGCGGGTCGGCTTTTGCTTTGTTGTTTATGGTTACCAGGCGTTGGGTCAGATTGGAACGGGCCAGGGTAACATCGGCAATGGAGGTGTTGGTTTCATCAAGTTTCTGCTGCAACTTGCTCGATTCCTGACTCCATTGCTTGATAAAATCAGTCAAAAGTTTCGATTCTTTGCGCTGGTGATAGTTGGTCAGCCACTGGAGCCTGAATTGAGAGTGTAAGAGTTTAACTTTGCAGTTAAGCCGTTTCTGGTTGAGGATATGGATGCGGTGTTTCAGGGCATCAATGATTAACTCAATCCGTTCTTTTTCAAGCCGCAGAGTGTCGGCCGCCGGGGATTTGCCGTCTGAGGATTTTATGCGGTTGAGAATATCGTCAAGCCGGGCTTCATAAATAATGATGCGGCCGTTGAGATCCTGATATTCCGCACTGGTTGAATTAGTGGTTTTCTTAAAAAGCGCCAGTTGTTTGCGGTTTAGCCGGCGGGCTTTAGCGATGTCTTCCTGAGTGACTTTAAGGTGGGTAAACGATTCTTTAACCCAGTTTGTGGCTTCTTTTTTCAGTTGATCAAGTTTATTAATTCGGGTTTCCAGCTTGGGCTGCCGGATTTTAAGGAGGGCGTATTCGCTCTGGAGGTTGAGTAGCTTTCCGTATTTGTCATAGAGTAAAAGGTAAGCATTGCTGTTGGTCTGCAGCAGTTTGGCATAGTCTGAAAGCTGGGCAATGGCGCTTTCCTGAAGGTTTTGCAGGCGATTCTGCAACAGGACCAAACGTTTATGCGTACGGTTCAGCCGGGAGTTGATTTGAGCTTGAAAGGCAATGATCTTGTCGAAATTTTCAATATTGTAGGGTGGGCCCGTAACTGCCGGTTTTTGCGGGGGGAGGGCCGGGCTTCGTGAGAGCTCTGTGGTAAGGCTTTTGTATTGTAAAGAGAGGCCTTGAAAAAGATCCTTAACCGCAGTGGTGCTGCTTTGCGTGAAAATGTTGAGCTCTTTCCGGGGGGTTCCGGGGAGTGCATTGTCACTGGTTTGCGGGTTATCTTTGCGGGAAACCCGGTCGATATCGGTTATAATCTTTTTTATCTCGCTGCGTCTTTTTTTTATATAGGCCGTGATTTCCTTAACTGACCCGGTGTACAGGTTTTTATCAAGCGGCGCGTCAACCTTGGGGGGCTGGGCCCGGCCCGTCAACGGGATGACGGTTAGCAGAAACAGCAATAAGGTGATGATGAGCGGTTTTTTTTTCATAATTTTTACAGGTGCAGCCGTAGGCATAAATTTGAAATCATTAAGGTTTCAGGGTATTGCAAATCAGAAAATTCCGGCTTTTACCATAAGCAGAAAACTTTCCGGCCATTTTCGGGGCGGGCTTTAAGTTTTTCCATATGGCGGAGTGTGGCGATTTCTCTTTCAAGCTCTTTTTCTTTAAGCTTGAGCCGGGCCGCGAGGTCAGCCAGGGTTATGCCGCCGGTATCGTCAAGAATTTTTATGATACTCTGTTGGATCGGGGTCAGCGTGATTTCGGAGGTGGCGCAGGCTTTGGCGTGTTTAACCGCCCAGGGGTCGCATATCCGGGTGGGGGACAGAACATCCATGTAACAGTCGTCACAAAGGGTTTCGCTGTGGTGCTGTCTTTCTTCACCTTTTTCAATTTCGTCGCCGCATCGGTTACATCGCATGGTCAATTATCCTTATCAGTAGGTTGGTTTCCACATAACTATAACACTAAAATCAAAATAATGGCAAGAATGTCGAAAAGAAAAAGGCCCGGCCGCGAATTCGCGGCCGGGCCTTTTCAGGTTAAATCTCAAGAATTAGTACCTTACAGGTTATTTTCTTGTTTTTTTCGACAGCTTTTTTCAACTGTAAAAACTAGAAAATGTTCTGATAAGAGTACTTATTTGCGACCAGCGGAAGTGCCCCTGGGTGCGGGTCGCAAAGGCTCAATTGGGCTGCGGGATTTGTTCCCGCATTAGTACCTTACAGGTTATTTTCTGCACAAAAAAACAAGATTTAATAATCAGAAAATGTTCTGATAAGAGTACTTATTTGCGGGCCGAAAAAGCCCTGTTTGGGTTGCGGGATTTGTCCCCGCATTAGAGTGTTTTAGTGGACAAGTCCCCATACAATCAGGAAAAGGCAGAAGAGGCCGACGGCAACGCCGGTGATGCCGATCAACTGACCGATGGCTTCCGGCAAAACGCCGGGGTATTTGGTCTGCAGTTTTTCCAGCATACCTTTTTCTTTAAGGCGCTCAAACTGAGCCGGGCGCTCTTCTTCCAGTTCATGGCCGGAAACCACACCGGTAAAGATAACCTGATCCATGGGGAATTTCTCCGGTCGGATATGGGCGTTGAAGAAGTGCACCGTGAAAATAAAGACTGAGGCCAAAAGCGCTTCATCTGAGTGGACAATGATCGCGACATTGAAGGCCCAACCCGGCATGAACTGGGCGAAAAATTCCGGCATCCAGAGCATTAAACCGGTAAACCCGATGGCAAACATCCCCCAGAAAACCGCGAGGAAGTCAAATTTTTCCCAGTAGGTCCAGCGGTCGAACTTTGGCATTTCCCCGGCCCCGACGAACCATTTGCACATTCCGGCGATATCGCGGCCGTCCTTGAAGTTCGGGAACAGTGAATCGGGGCCGAAAAGTTTCTGGAAGAAACTTTCGCCGGTCGGTTTCACGAGCAGGAAGTACATACTCCAGGCCACGGTTGAGAGGAAATAGGTGAATGTTATAATCGCGCAGCAGCGATGGATTTTCCCGGCCATCAGCGGGCCGCCGAGAACATCAGCCAGTCCGATAGCCCAGGGGGCTTCGGCAAATTTCAGCGGCAGGCCGGAAAGAACCAATCCTAAAAAACTGACCATCATCATAAAATGCAGAAGTTTTTCGGCAAAGCCGAAGCGCCGGTAGAAAACGTTAGGCGTATGGCATTCGTGGATAATCCCGAGGCGCCGCAGTTTGTTTTTCTCGATGTAGCTGCGAATCAGCCAGAGGATTGTATGGAGCCAGAAGACGGCAAAGGTTCCGCACAGTAAACCGGTCATCGCGATAAAGGTCCAGTAGAGCAAAGGATAGCCGGCTTTATCATGATGGGTTGCGTGGGGATGGTACTTGACAAAATTAGCGTTTGCCTTCTTGTGACACTGGCGGCAGGTTTCAATCCGGGCTTTGCCGGTCAGGTTGGATTTGGGGTCGTCAGTCGGCAGTTGTTTATGAGCGGTATGACAGTCGGCACAGCCGGCGACTGCCGCGGCGCCGCCGAGATGCTCGACTTTACCGTGATATTCACCACGATAGGATTCAAAGGACATGGTGCTTATCTTGTTGCGCTCCATCATCTCTTCGTTGTTATGGCAGGGCTCGCAACTTGAGGTTTTGAACTCGTCGGCTTTCAGGGCCGCGGCCGATTTCTTGTCATCAACCTGCAGTTTAATGATGCCATGGGTGCCGTGACAATCGGCACAGGCCGGAGAATCCGGGTTGCCGGCCGTAAGACCCTTGCCGTGAGAACTCTGCATGTAGTCGTCGTTGTCATGACAGTTGCTGCACATCGCGACCGTTTTGGCTTTATCATCTTTTAACGAGGTGAGCTTGTGAATATCGGAATGGCAGTCAGTACAGGCGACATCATTGTCAGCGTGGACGGATTGCGCGAACAGGCGGGCCTCATCCCGGTGACAGAAGCCGCATTTAACCGGCTGCATCGGCGCTTCACTATCGGAATGTTTATCAATATCCGAGATGTCGCGATGGCAACTGGTACAGGCGTTGACGCCATGGGGTGATGCGGCATAGGCGTCGGCATCGATGTCGTCATGACATTCAAGACACTGGCCGACCGAGATGCACTCGACGCAGCTCTCTTCTTTTTTCGTGTCATCCTGCTTGGCGATTGCGCTGTCGCTGTAGAGTCCGATAGCTGCTATGAATGCAATTATCAGCACTAATAAAATGGGTAGGCGAAGTGCTCCTATCTTCTTTTTCATTGTTTCCCAGTCTCCTTGGCAGAAAGTCTGTATAATGTGAGAGTGATCCGCAGTCGTTTTTGGTCTGCGGCTCTCAGGTTAGATGACAATATGGCTGTTTATGTTAAAGCATTAAAAATGCTATTATTTTAATATTCTTGATATTGTATACATCGGGATAAAGAAATAAGGCAGGCACCGGTTGGTGCCTGCCGACTATACTTAACTGAACTTTTCAGGGTCTGTTAAAAAAACAGACAAACATTTCAAACTAAATCTTGAGAACGAGCATCAGAGCGATAACCAGAGCGTAAATAACCAGAGACTCGATCATCGCCAGACCGATAATCATCGGGGTTGTGATCTTGTTGGCGGCACTGGGGTTACGGCCAATACTTCCAAGCGCGGAGAAGATACCCATTCCCTGGCCCAAAGCACCACCGAATGCGGCAATACCGATAGCGATAGCCGCTGCATAAGCATAAGCCATTCCGCTGCCGTTACTGCCGCTTGCTGCAGTTGCAGCCGCTTCATTTGCCATGGCGGCAGTACCTACACACAGGGTTGCGATCGTGACTACGACCTGAACTAATCTTTTCATTTTGTCACCTCCTTACAGTTTATGGTTGTATGTTGATCCCGGCAGCCAGCGGCCGCCGGAAGTAAAATATATTAATGATCGTGCGAAAGCGCCCCTTCAAAATAGGCCAGGGTGAGCAGGGTAAAAACAAAGGTCTGGACAATGGCTACGAACAGTCCCAGAAATGCGATCGGTACCGGCACCAGGATCGGGCAGAGCATGACAAAAATTGCCGCGACGAGATGGTCACCCATGATGTTACCGAAAAGACGCAGAGAAAGCGACATCGGCCGGGCCAGATGACCGATGATTTCAATCGGAATCATTAAAGGGGAGAGCCAGAGAAACGGCCCGACAAATTGTTTAAGATATTTGGGACCGTGTTCCTGCCAGCCGTAATAATGGGTCATAAAAAAGACCGTCAGCGCGCAGGCGGCGGTGGTGTTGATATTGTCGGTCGGCGGGGTAAAACCCGGGATCAGGCCGGAGAGGTTAGAAAAGAGGATAAAGAAAATAATGCCGCCGATTATACAGAGGAACTTCCGCGAAACCTCGGCTCCAAGACTGTCGCTGATTAATTTGAGGATACCCTCAACCATAGTCTCCAGAAGATTCTGCAACGTAAAGCGGCCCTCAGGAATAATCAGCTCCTCAGGGTCGCAGCTGCGAATTTTGCGGGTGCCCAGCAGAACCAGGATAACAACAAACAGGGAGACCAGAATGGCATTGGCAATGTGTACCGGGATCGTATTCAGGCCGGGGATCAATCCGACCCAGGTGATAGTAGGTGCGTGATGCATAATCTTTCCTCAAAGTAACTGATTATTAGGGATATACCGGTTAATCCTCAGGTTTTGCTTTAGCCTGAGGCTTGCTGAAAACCAAAAATGTTACTGTTTCTAAAGCAATGCTGCCGAACAGGGCCGAAAATCCAACCAAAAAACCCAACGGTCGGCATATGTGAGACAGAATCACCGCGATGGTAATTGTGGTCAGGCCAAGCGTCAGCAGCAGCAATATCACGCCGATTTTAGCGCCGGCTTTAGCCGCAGTTCCCAGGTTGCCGGTATTCACGAAAGTCCGGCTGATCAGGAGGCTTAATGCCGAAAAATAGGCGAACGCGAGAATCCCGCCGATTGCCACTCCGGCGACATCGACCTGTTTGATATCGACCAGCCCGGCACTCAGGCTCAGCCCGGCCGTAATGACAAGCATAAAAAGACTGATTCGCCGTAATCTTTGATCTTTCATTTTAACCGGCGACTATCGGTTCCCGGCATTATCATTTTCCTGCTCTTTTTCAAGCTCTTTTAACGCCAGGTAAACCCGCTTGAAACCGGCCGCTATCCCGCAGAGTAGTAAAAAAATCGTCAGCCACGGCGACGTGCCGAACCGGCGGTCAAGAAAGTAGCCGCTGAAGACTCCGATAGCCACGGAAAAACCGAGCTCAAGGCCGACCGTACCGTAGCGGCTTACCTGGCTGAAAGCTTTTTTGAATTTTGCTTCCTGCGGTTTGCTGCCGGCGGTCGGCGGGTTTTCTGGAGTCAGCTTTCTGGGCACCGTAAACTCTTTTAAGTGCTCTTATCTGAACATTTTCTGACTACTGAATCTTGTTTTTCGGGCAGAAAATATCCTGCTTAAAGCACCGATTGAAAAAGGTCGCGCCCCTTTAGCATAGGCGTAGTGTGAAGTCAAGATGAAATTGTTTTAAGTGCGAGCCGGACTGCTTCGAGGGTTCTGCCGAGATCATCCTGGCTATGCGCTGCTGAAATAAACCCGGCTTCAAATTGTGAAGGCGCCAGATAAATGCCCTGGTTTAACATAGCGCTAAAGTATTGCGCAAAATGCTTACAGTCGGAAGATTGCGCCTGGCTGTAATTAGTTACCGGGGTCGAAGTAAAGTAGGTACATAACATAGAGCCGACCCGGTTGCAGACGTGGGGGATATTAAATTCCGAAAAAAGCGCGTTGATCCCGTCACCGAGCCAGGCGGATTTTTTTTCAAGTTCCGGATAGGGGTTCTCCTCCTTCAAGGTTCGTAGAGTAACAACGCCGGCGGCCATGGCCAGCGGGTTTCCGGAAAGGGTCCCGGCCTGGTAGACCGCCCCCAAAGGCGCCAGATGCTCCATAATCTCCCGCTTGCCGCCAAAAGCGCCAACCGGCAGGCCGCCGCCGACAATCTTGCCGAGGCAGGTCAGGTCGGGGCTGATATTGTAAAGGGTCTGAGCGCCGCCGAAAGCGACTCTGAAACCGGTCATGACTTCATCGAAAATCAGGACAATCCCGTGTTTTGTGCAGCGATCACGCAGGCCCTGGAGAAAATCCGGCTGCGGCGGGATGGTGCCCATATTGCCGGCTACCGGTTCGACAATTATCGCCGCTATTTCGTCAGCGCAATCTTGAAGCAGGCTGTCGATGGAGCCTAAATCATTATAAATCGCCGAAAGGGTGTTGCGGGTAAATTCTTCCGGGACTCCGGCGCTGTCGGGTACGCCGAGAGTGGTGGCCCCCGAACCGGCTTCAACCAGTAAATAATCGACATGGCCGTGGTAGCAGCCGGCAAATTTTACAATCTTTTTTCGCCCGGTATAGCCGCGGGCGAGGCGGATGGCGCTCATGGTCGCTTCGGTGCCGGAATTAACCATCCGCACCATCTCAATGCTGGGCAGTGCCGCGCAGATCTCTTCCGCCATTTCAATCTCAAGAATGGTCGGGGCGCCGAAACTGGCACCGCGGGCGACCCGGTCGCGGATTGCTTCGACGACCGCCGGATGGGCGTGGCCGAGAATCATCGGCCCCCAGGAACCGACATAATCAATATATTCGTTACCGTCGACATCGTAGACTTTACTGCCGCGGCCGCGGATGATAAACGGCGGCTCAAGATTTACAGATTTATAGGCTCGAACCGGGCTGTTGACGCCGCCGGGTATGACTTTCCGGGCCCGGTGGAAAAGTTTTTCAGAAGTTGTCCGCTTCATTATTATTTCCTCTATAATATGCGATAGGTAAAGGTGGTTTGGACCGGGTTGATTTATTCGCGGGCGCTATACCGCAGGAGTTGGATGTTGTCAATAAATTTTGCCGGAGTTACACTTTATATAGCTCCCGGCGGGTTGAGATGTCGCCAGGCATTAGTACCTTACAGGTTATTTTCTGCACCAAAAAACAAGATTTAATAATCAGAAAATGTTCTGATAAGAGTACTTATTTGCGGGCCGGAAACTTTCTTTTGGGTTGCGGGATTTGTTCCCGCATTAGTACCTTACAGGTTATTTTCTTGTTTTTTTCGACAGCTTTTTTCAACTGTAAAAACAAGAAAATGTTCTGATAAGAGTACTTATTTGCGACCAGCGGATTGCCCCTGGGTGCGGGCCGAAAAGCCCTGTTTGGGTTGCGGGATATGTTCCCGCATTAGATCGTTATTTCGGTAGCTTCGGTAGCTTCGTGGTTTTTGTTTTCCGGTACCGGCGTGGGGGCGGTGGAATCTTCCTGCGGGTTTTTGCCGGGTTTCAGGATTTCAGTTTTGAGTTGGAGAAATTCATCTTTACTGAGAAGCCCGCGGTCATAAAGTTCCGACAGGCGTAAAAGATCGTTACGCGGGGCGGCAGTCGGAGAAAGTTCGGGCAGGGCCCGGAGTTCCCGAACCGGGTTCTCCAGCATCAGTTGATCATTTTCTTTCGGGCCCTTGATGGAAATCGAGGCGAGGCCGCCGAGCAGGCTTATTTCAATGTTCTGTCCCGGAAATGACGGGTTTTGCAGAGTGTTCAGGATCTGTTTGCCGTTTTGTTTGATCAGGCGGTAGAAAAACACGCCGGAGCCGATTATAAGTAAAACTCCGGCGCCCAGAATATATTCTATGTATTCAGAGATTCCCTGAATAAAAACGACCGCCGTTGCCAGGAATATGACCAGCAAAAGATGGATTACCAGAACCAGGTAGCCTGCCATAATCCCGCTGAAGAGCGGTTTTTTTTTGTTTTCTGACATTTTTTTGTTTTCGGACATTGTGTTGTTTTCGGACATTGTGCCCCCGGATAGTTCTGCAGTAATGTTTGGTGATTTTTGCAAACAAAGGGGCTGTTTATACAGGCTTTTTTTTATTTAAGCAATGAAATAGTTCCCGGAAAATCTTGTTGGGGCTGTGGTGCGGCCGACAAAAACCAACACTTCTTTCCCGTACTCACGGCTACCCCGGGTGGATTCATAAAAAAAATCGCGTCGCGCTGACATTTGTATGCGAACTTACAAAAATTGTCGATTGTATTTTGGAAAAGAAAGTTTTTTTCCTTGACATCGATAAGTGGTCTCGGTATATAGGCCGCGCTTTAATAAAAAGGTTCACATAGTCATTATTGTCGACTAATACATTAATGTTAAGTGAATGTGGATTTTGAGTGTCCTGTAGGCCTGTTGCAGATTTGGGGTGAAAATAATGTTGCGTGATTATGTGCCGGTTCTGGTGATGTTGCTGGTAGGGTTGGGTTTCGGTGTGGTGGCAGTGATTCTGTCGAGTGTTCTCGGTCCGAATCGAAAGTCACGGGTCAAAAAAGAGACCTATGAATGCGGTATGACGACGATTGGCGCCTCCTATGTGCAGACGCCGATTAAATACTATGTGGTCGCGTTGCTTTTTCTCGTATTTGATCTTGAATGTGTTTTTCTTTATCCCTGGGCGGTACACTATAAGAGCTTAGGGTTTTTCGGTTTTGTCGAGATGGTCCTCTTTATGGTGGTCCTTTTCGTCTGTTATGTCTATGTCTGGAAAAAGGGAGCCTTGGAATGGGAATAGAGAGTGCATTAAAGGGCGACGGATTCCTGGTCACCAACCTTGAGGGTTTAGTTAACTGGGGACGTAAGAATTCGATCTGGCCCTGTACCTTCGGTCTGGCCTGATGCGCTTTGGAGATGATGGCTACCAGTTTGGCTAGCTACGATATCGCCCGCTTCGGTTCCGAAGTTTTTCGACCGTCGCCGCGCCAGTCCGATCTGATGATCGTGGCTGGGACCCTGACCAAGAAGATGTCGGTTATGGTCAAGCGCATTTACGAACAGATGGCCGAGCCGCGCTGGGTGATTGCCATGGGGGCCTGCGCTTCCTGCGGCGGTGTTTTTCAGAGCTATTCAGTGGTTCAGGGGGTTGATCAGGTGATTCCGGTTGATGTCTATGTGCCCGGTTGTCCGCCCCGTCCTGAAGCTCTTCTGGCCAGCGTTATGAAACTGCAGGACAAGATTACGCGGGATAAATTCTGTGATCGTCCGGACTATGAAGAGCCTTCAAGCCGGAAATCCGAGATTGTCAGTTTGTGTTAGTTCAAGAAAGAATAATTTAGAGAGTAGACCGCCATGGATAACGCAAAGGTTCTGGAGCAGCTTAAAGGTAAGTTTGCTGACGCGATCATCGAGGATATTGAATTTCGCGGCGACTTGACTGTTGTTGTCAGCTTCGAAAAGCTGCATGAGATTATGCTCTACCTGCATGATGATAAATCCCTGCATTATGATCTTTTGTCGGATGTTGTCGGGATCGATAAACTGCCGTGTGAGCCGCGTTTTGAGATTGTTTACGTTCTTAACTCCATGGCTGATTATCGGCGTCTGCTGGTCAAGGTCAATGTTGATATTGACGTGGCCGTACCGACAGTAACCGACATCTGGAAGTCGGCGGACTGGCCCGAACGTGAAGTATATGACCTGCTGGGCATTGAATTTGCCGGTCATCCGGATCTGCGGCGGATTTTGATGTGGGACGACTTTGACGGCCATCCTCTGCGCAAAGACTTCCCCCTGCGCGGAAAAGATTTTGATGAAAAATGGGATCCTTCAACAATCCGGGTTCTTTAAGATTGATGCCCTCGTAAAAACTCCGGAGAAAAATTTTCAACCACTACATATAGTGATTGTAGGTATTAAAAAACACAACATATTGTGTCTGAAATTCTTGTGAAATACTTTTTACGGGTCCATCAAGATTAACGATCAAAACATTTAGTACCTTACAGGTTATTTTCTTGTTTTAAAACAAGAAAATGTTCTGAAAAGAGCACTTATTTGCGACCAGCGGATTGCCCCTGGGTGCGGGCCGCAAGGCTCCGTTTGGGTGCGGGGTCTGTTCCCGCATTAGCATTGCAACTGCTTGAGCGTAAGCGAGTTTTGCAATGCGGGCGCAGCGAGCGTAAGGAAAAACAGAAACCTTAACGCCTGGCGGAGAAAAACCGCGCCCGACCCCGGATTCGGCTTAATAGTTACAACATTTATAACTTAAATTAATACCATAGAGGTTGGCAGCGATGGCAGACGGTAAAATATTGACCATCAACATGGGTCCGCATCACCCGGCGACGCACGGGGTTCTGCGGCTGGTTCTGGAGCTTGACGGCGAGACCATCGTCAAGGTCACGCCCCATATTGGTCATCTGCACCGGGGCATCGAAAAGTTGGCGGAGAATATGAATTACCAGCAGGTAATTCCGCTGACCGACCGTTTTGACTATACTGCCGCTTCACTCAATAACCTGGGTTACTGTACTGCGGTTGAGAAGCTTCTCGGTATCGAAGTGCCGAAGCGGGCCCAGTATATTCGGGTGATAATGTCGGAGTTGGCCCGAATAATGGGGCATCATCTCTGGATCGGCAGTCATGCCCTCGATATCGGGGCGATGACGGTGGTTTTCTACGCTTTCCGGGATCGGGAAATGATCATGAACATGGTCGAAGAGGTTTCCGGCTACCGGTTGACGCCTTCGTACATGCGGGTCGGGGGCCTGGCTCGTGATATAACCCCGGAATTTATTAAATGCCTGCGCGAATTTATCAAATGGTTTCCGACCGCGGTTGCCGGTTACAACACCCTTTTGACCGATAATATCATCTGGCGTAAGAGAACCATGGATATCGGCGTAATCAGCGCTGAAGAAGCTGTCAATTATGGTTTGACCGGGCCCTCACTGCGGGGTTCCGGGGTGCCCTATGATCTTCGTAAAGTTAAGCCTTACAGCAGTTATGACGACTTTGATTTCAAGGTGCCGGTTGGCGCAAAAGGCGATGTTTATGATCGTTACCTGGTGCGGATGGAAGAGTTTATCCAGTCGCTCAATATTATCGAACAGGCTTTGGAAAATCTGCCCGAAGGGCCGGTTAATGTCGATAACCCGCTGATTTTCAATCCGCAGATCGATGACGTTCAGAAAGATATCAGCGCTTTAATCCGGCGCTTCAAGATTCAGTGTCAGGGGCCGGTAATTCCTGAAGGTGAAATTTACCATGCGGTTGAAGGCTCCAAAGGTGAGCTTGGTTTCTATCTGGTGGGCGACGGGAGCGAAAGTCCCTATCGGATGAAGGTGCGCTCCCCCTGTTTTATCCTGGTCAGCGCTTTGGAAAAACTGATGCTCGGCCATATGATTGCTGATGCGATTGCGATTATCGGCAGCATTGATATTGTCCTGGGTGAGATTGACCGTTAGTTTTTTAAGTATAAGTAAAAATTTTTTGAGTAAGTTGCGTAACAGTTAATGGGAGTCGGTTGATGGCTGAGATTTTATTTAGTTCCTGGGGCGGTGAAGTCGTTGATAACCGCCAAAAAGACGGCCAGGACTTTGAGCCGGTTAATACAGTTGATTTACCGGAATATTTCAGGCAGGATGAAGCGGTTAAGGCCCTGATGGGCTGGTACGGCATCGTTATTCGAGATCCGGAAACCGATATTGTCGATTTGAGCCGGGTCTATATTCAGGAAGTTCAGAATAAGTCCTGCGGTAAATGTTTTCTCTGTCGCATCGGCACCCGGGTTATGGCCGAAACCCTTGAACGAATCTGTAATGGTCAGGGTAAATCCGAAGATCTTGAAATCCTGAAACGTCTGGCGGATTCAATCCGGGAATCCTCAAAGTGTAACATCGGTCAATCCGGCCCCCTGCCGATTATCGATGCCCTGGAGCATTTTGCAGATGATTTTGCCGCTGCCGTCAACGCGAAAAAGAGCGTTACTCCCGGCACCTACCACGCAAAACTGACCGCGCCCTGTATGGATGCCTGCCCGATCCATTTAGATATCCCCAATTACGTCGAATGTATCAAAGAGGGGCGTTTTGCTGAATCCCTTGATATTATTCGGGAAAAACTGCCGCTGCCGGGGGTTGTCGGTCGGGTCTGTGTTCGTCCCTGTGAAGAACACTGCCGGCGGATGAATCTTGATGCGCCGATTTCGATCAAGTTCCTCAAACGTTTTGTCGCCGATTATGAATTGGGTAAGGGCAAAGAACCGGAGTTTACGATTACGCCTTCGGAAAAAACCGGGAAGGTCGCGATTGTTGGCGCGGGGCCCAGCGGTGCGACCTGTGCCTTCCATCTGCGGAAGATGGGGCATGAAGTCACCGTGTACGAACGTTTCAATGAGCCTGGCGGGATGTCGGCGATGGGGATTCCCGATTATCGCCTGCCGCGGCCGATCTTGAGGGAAGAGGTTGACCGGATTGAGCGGATGGGGGTGACCTTCAATTACGGAACGACGGTCGGCAAGGATATTAAACTCTCGCAGCTTGAAGCTGAGAATGATGCGGTATTTATCGCCATCGGGGCCCAGATGGGAACGACGATGGGGGTTGAAGGCGAGGAAGAGAACTATGCCGGTTACATCTCCGGGGTGCAGTATCTTTTGGATATTAACCAGGGCCGGGACCCCTATCCTGAAGGTAAGAAAGTCGCGGTCATCGGCGGCGGTAACGTCGCGATAGACTGTGTCCGCTGTTCTTTCCGGGTCGCTAAAGATGATGTCAATCTTATCTATCGCCGGACCAAGAACGAGATGCCCGCCGATGATGTTGAAATTCATGACGCCGAAGAAGAAAAAGTAAATTTTCATTATCTTACGCATCCGGTTAAAATTCTGGCCGAAAACGGCAAGGTCGTCGGCCTGCGCTGTGTAAAAATGGAACTCGGCGAGCCCGATGAGAGCGGCCGCCGCCGGCCGCAGCCGATAGAAGGCTCTGAGTTTGTAATCGATTGTGATATTGTCGTCCCGGCAATCGGTCAGACGATGGATCTTTCGCTTCTCGAAGGGCGTGAAGATGTCAAGACCACGCGCTGGAAAACGATTGTCGTTGACGAAGTAACCAAGCAGAGCGACCAGCCGAAAATCTTTTCCGGCGGTGACTGTGAAACCGGGCCCGGGGCTTTGATTACCGCCTGTGCCGGGGGCCGGACCGCGGCTTTTAATATCGATAAACTGATCAACGGCCAACCGCTTGATTACAGCGAGGATGATTATTTTGATAAATTTTTCAGCAAGGTCAAGGTTTTTGACCCGGCTGAAGATATCGGATTTCTGGGCGGTCGTGAGCGGAAAGAACTGAAAATGCTGGATCCGGATACCCGCAAGTTCAGCAACGCTGAAGTTGAGCAGGGATTTTCGATTAATGATGCCATGGCCGAAGCCGATCGTTGTCTGCGCTGTTATCGGGTAGCAACGGTTAAGGTCTGATCCGGACAGGTTCCCATTAAAGGGCACTTATTTGCGGGCCGTAAGGTCCTGCTTGGGTTGCGGGATCTGTTCCCGCATTAGCAGATATATTTTCGATTTATTTAAGTAAAATTTTTACGCAGGGAAAATTAGTATGGTCACGTTGACGATTGACGGCAAAGAAGTCACCGTCCCCCAGGGAACGACCATCCTTGAGGCGGCCCGGAGTGTCGATATCAGAATACCGACACTCTGTTACCACGATCGTTTGAACCCTATCGGTTCATGTCGGATGTGTGTAGTTGAGATCGAAGGTTATACGCACCCGATGGCGGCCTGTACGACACCGGTTGATGACGGGATTGAGGTTGTTACCTCATCTGAGCGTCTGACCCGGATTCGGCAGGATTCGCTGAAACTGATTCTGGTTAATCATCCACTTGATTGTCCGGTTTGTGATAAGGGCGGTGAGTGTCTGCTTCAGGATCTGACCTTCGAATTCGGAATTGACCAGCTTGAATATCAGGCGGCCAAGGTTGAGCGTGATTCACAATACGCGTCACCTTTGATTCGTTACTGGCCCGACCGTTGTATTATGTGCCTGCGTTGCGTTACCGCCTGTCAGGAGATTAAAGGGATCGGCGCTATCAGTATCGCTGGTGACGGTTACGGAGCCCAGGTCGTTACGGTGGACGCGGATAAATGTCAATCCTGTGGCGAATGCCTGCAGGTGTGTCCGACCGGAGCCCTGACTGAAGATTTGAGTCGTTACAAAGGCCGGACCTGGCTGATTGAGCGGGTGCCGACCACCTGTACCTATTGCGGTTGCGGCTGTCAGCTTGAACTTAACGTGCAGAACGACCGGATTATAGCGGTAACCACCAAAGACGGGGTCGGCATCAATAAGGGCAGTCTCTGTGTCAAAGGGCGTTTCGGTTATGAATTCGTCAATAGTGACGAACGTCTGACCAAACCCCTGATTAAGAGGGATGGTAAATTTGAGGAAGCGAGCTGGGATGAGGCTCTGGATCTGGTAGCGGAGAAGTTTTCGGCAATCAAGGGTGAGTACGGCCCCGGCGCCATCGGCGGCTTGACTTCGGCCCGCTGCACTAACGAAGAAAACTACCTTTTTCAAAAATTTATGCGCGCGGCGATCGGAACCAATAATGTCGATCACTGCGCCCGGCTCTGACACTCCTCAACTGTGGCCGGACTGGCCGCAACGTTTGGAAGTGGGGCAATGACCAACCCGATTGCCGATGTCTTGAAGTCCGAGACCGTGCTTGTAACCGGAACCAATACCACCGAAAATCATCCGATTTTTGCCAACTACCTGAAAGAGGCCGTACTTAAACACGGCACCAAAATTCTGGTAATTGATCCGCGACGCATCGATTTGGTTGACTATGCCGAACTCTACCTGCAGCCGAAGCCGGGCACTGATATTGCCTGGATTAACGGCCTGATGCATATTATTCTCAAGGAAGGCTGGGCCGATCAGCAATATATCGATGAACGCTGTGAGGGCTTTGCCGAATTTGCCGCCAATCTCGAAAAATTTACGCCGGAATATGTCTCCGGAATTACCGGTTTGACCGAAGCCGAACTCCGTGCTGCGGCCAAACTTTACGGACAGGCGGCTCCGGCATCAATCCTTTACGCGATGGGCATCACCCAGCATACCAGTGGTACCGATAATGTAAAATCACTGGGTAACCTGGCGATGCTCTGCGGTAATATGGGCGTTGCCGGCGGCGGGGTTAATCCGTTGCGCGGTCAAAACAATGTTCAGGGTGCCTGCGATATGGGCGGCCTGCCTAATGTTTATACCGGTTATCAGAAAGTTGATGTTGATGAAGTCCGGGAAAAATTTGCCAAAGCCTGGGGTCTTAAAGCCGACGATCTCGATGCCGCACCCGGACTGAAACTGACCGAGATGTTTCCGGCGGCCGCTGATGGCAAAATTAAAGCCATGTACATTATGGGCGAGAATCCCCTGGTCAGTGACCCGGATTTAACCCATATTGAGCACTGTGTCGAAGCTCTTGATTTCTTTGTCGTTCAGGATATCTTCCTGACCGAGACCGCGCAGATGGCCGATGTCGTGTTGCCCGGGGTCTCATTCGCGGAAAAAGACGGGACGTTCGTAAACTCGGAACGACTCGTTCAGCGGGTGCGCAAAGCCCTGACAATTCCCGGTGAGGCTCGCGCAGACAGTGAGATTATCGCTGAGATCGCAACCCGGATGGGTTATGAGATGAAATATAAAGATGCGGCCGCGATCATGAAAGAGATCAATGATGTGACCCCGAGCTACGGCGGTATCACTTATGAGCGGCTGGAAAACGGCGGTCTCGCCTGGCCCTGCCCCGATGTTGAGCATCCGGGAACCCCGATTCTGCATGTCGATAAGTTTGCCCGCGGTAAAGGTTTGTTTTTTGCGATTGATCATCAGCCGCCGGCTGAACTCTGTGATAAAGAGTATCCTTTTGTGCTTTCGACCGGTCGGGTGCTGTCCCATTTCCATACCGGGACTATGACCCGTAAAGGTGAAGGCTTAAATAAGGTTCATCCTGAGGTCAAAGCAGAAATCAATCCTGAAGATGCCGCGCGTCTCGGGGTTGTCGAAGGTGACCTTCTGAAGATCACCTCCCGGCGCGGTGCGATTGAGGTCAAGGCAATGCTCAGCGACCGGCCCGCGTCCGGGGTGGTCTTTGTTCCTTTCCATTTCCATGAAGTTGCCGTTAACCGCCTGACTAATGCCGCCCTTGATCCGGTTGCTAAAATTCCGGAATACAAGGTCTGCGCGATAAAGGTTGAGAAAGCTTAATTAAAGTTTGTCTCCATATTAAGAACCGATTTCACCGTTTGAAGAGGTACGACGGATGCTGGAATATATGACCATATTGATAATCAAAGCGTTAGTGGCGTTTACCGTTAGCTTACTGATTGTAGCTTATTCGACCTGGATCGAGCGCAAGGTTTTAGGCCATGTCCAGTTGCGGCACGGCCCGCGCCGGGTCGGCTTTCATGGTCTTTTGCAGCCGATTGCTGATGGTATCAAAGGCTTTTTCAAGGAAGAGCTGGTGCCGGATAATGCTGATAAACCGCTCTTTCTGCTCGCTCCGGTTATCAGTATCGCGGCCGCGGTGGCCCTGATTGTAATCGTTCCTTTCGGGGACAAGGTTACCATCATGGGACATGAAATCACCCTCTATCTGACCGATCTTGATGTCGGGGTCCTCTTTGTTCTCGGGATCTCAACGATCGGCGCCTACGGCGGTATCCTCGGGGGCTGGTCCTCGGGTAATAAATACGGGGTTATCGGCGGCTTGCGCGGCGCGGCCCAGATGATAAGTTATGAGCTTTCGATGGCGCTGGCGGTTATCGCCGTGGTTATGGTCAGCGGCTCTTTAAGCCTGATTGACATAGTCAACGCGCAGACCGGGCTCTGGAATATCGTCAAGCAGCCGTTTGCCTTTGTTCTTTTTATTATCTGCGGCCTGGCTGAAATCAACCGGACTCCGTTTGATATGCCCGAAGCTGAGGCTGAGTTGGCCTGTGGTTTCAACGTCGAATACAGCTCAATGAAATTCGCCCTCTTCTTCATGGCGGAATACTGCCATATGTTTGTCTTTTCCGCGCTGGTCACGACCTTCTTTCTCGGCGGCTGGCATGGGCCGATTATCGATGGTCCGCACTGGTTTTTCCTTAAAACTTTTCTGGTTATTTTCTTCTGTGTCTGGGAGCGTTCAACCTTTCCCCGCCTGCGTTATGATCAGATTATGAGTTTCGGCTGGAAAATTCTTCTGCCTTTCGGCCTGTTGAATATCCTTTTGACCGGGTTGTGGATGATAGTTTTTAATATGTAATTCAGTCTCTTTATGACTGTAGATTTTTCGACGAGGATAACATGGCAGATAAAGATTACATACTCAACATTACTGATCGGCGGCCGACCGGCAAATATATAACGCCGATTCTTAAGGGCTTAGGTTATACCCTGAAGAATTTTTTCAGTAAGCCGATCACGATCAAGTACCCGACTGAACGGCGGGAAGTCAGTGATCGCTGGCGCGGTCTGCATCGTCTTAAAGTCGATGACAAGGGTGCCCTTAAATGCGTTGCCTGCGGCCTCTGCGCAAAAATCTGCCCGCCTCAGGCGATAACCATTGTACCTTACGAAGAAGCGGGCCAGACCCGTTACCCGAAAGAGTTTGTAATTGATGAGTTGCGTTGCATCTTCTGCGGTTTCTGTCAGGAAGCCTGCCCGAAAGACGCGATTGAACTGACCAAGGTTTACGATTTTGTTGATTACGAGCGCAAAGATTTTATTTTCGACATCGAAAAATTGAAAACCCCGGAAAAATATATCTTCAACGGCAAATAGTGGGAGTAGATTGATGGAACTGGTATTTTTATTGATATGCGGCGGAGTGGCGGTTATCGCCTCGTTGCTGGTTATCTTTGCGCGCTCAACCTTGCACAGTGCTCTGTGGATGGTTTTATCATTCTTTATGATTGCGGTAGTCTATGTGTTGCTGCAGGCCCAGTTTCTGGCGATGTTGCAGGTAATAGTCTATGCCGGGGCGATTATGATGTTTATTATCTACGCGATTATGATGCTGAATCTGCGGCAGGAATCGCGGCAGAAGACCGGCGCCCGGATCTCCAAGATTATCGGTGTCGGCTCTCTGATTGTGCTTTTTCTTGAACTTATGCTGGTCAGCCTCGGGAACAATCTGACGCCTATCCCGGGCCCGGTTTCTGAAAAACTGGTGGCAACCTACGGCCGTATGGCGGTGATCTCGAATTTTCTTTTTTCCGACTATCTGTTGCCGTTTGAAGTTGTTTCCATTCTCCTGACTGCGGGGGTTGTCGGCGCCGTAGTTCTGGCTAAACGCGAAAGATAAGGGGGAAAGGTAATGGTTGATAATCAAAGTATATATCTGGCGCTCGCAATTACTCTTTTTATTATCGGGGCTGTCGGTGCGATCTGCCGCCGCAATGCGATTGTGGTTTTTATGTGTATCGAAATTATGCTGGCCGGAGTCGGTATTGCGTTTGTGACCTTCAGCAGCGCAAATCATTCTCTCGACGGTATCTTTATGGTTATTTTCGTTATGGCGGTGGCGGCGGCGGAAGCCGCGGTCGGGCTGGCGATTTTTCTGCTGATGTATCGTAAACTCGGTACGATTGATCTCGATAAATTTAACCTCTTAAAGTGGTAAGGGCTGTTGCCGTTATAGTTTTGGCGGAGCCTAACCTTAGGACCTAATAAATAAAATCTGTTTCCAGGAGCCTTCGGGCTTTGGGAATAACGTTTTCTGATTTTTTAAGGAGATAGACGAATGTTCGATTATATCTGGTTGGTACCGGTCTTTCCGGCCATCGGTGTCTTGATTAACGGTTTGCTCGGACGCCGAATCGAAGCGATCAATAAAAATTTGATCCACTGGATAGCCTGTGGTGTGATTGCTCTCTCCTTTATCGTTACCTGCACGATTTTTTATCAACTGCTGCAGTTGCCGGCGGCTGAGCGTTTGCATCAGGTGACTTGTTTTACCTGGATTCACAGCGGCGTTCTTAAAACCTACGTTGCCTACCAGATCGACCCGCTCTCAATGATGATGGCGATGTTCGTCATCGGTATCGGGTTTCTTATCCATGTTTACTCAATCGGCTATATGGATGGCGATCCGGGCCGATATTACCGCTTTTTTGTCTATCTTAATCTTTTCATGTTTTCAATGATCAACCTGATTCTGGCCAATAACTATCTTTTGATGTTTCTCGGCTGGGAAGGTGTTGGTTTATGCTCATATCTGTTGATCGGTTTCTGGTTTGAAGAGGAAGCCAATGCGGTTGCCGGGAAAAAAGCCTTTATTACCAACCGGGTTGGTGACTTCGCTTTCCTGATCGGGATGTTCCTGCTTTTTACCGGGCTCGGTGAACATGGCGTCTGGAGTCTGCAGTTTGATAAAGTGTTTACGCATGTTCACCTCCTGACGAGCAGTCAGGCGACGGCTATCTGTCTCCTCTTCTTTATCGGTTGTACGGCGAAGTCAGCCCAGATTCCGCTCTATGTCTGGCTTCCCGATGCGATGGCGGGTCCGACGCCGGTATCGGCGCTGATCCATGCCGCCACGATGGTAACCTCGGGTGTCTATATGATTACCCGGTCTAATATCCTGTTTTCGATGTCGCCGTTGGCAATGGGGGTTGTGGCTACCGTAGGAGCTATGACCGCCCTGTTTGCGGCATCGATCGGCCTGGTGCAGAACGATATTAAAAAGGTTCTGGCCTACTCGACCGTAAGTCAGCTCGGTTATATGTTTTTGGGCCTGGGGGTTGGCGCTTTTGCCGCCGGTATGTTCCACGTTTTGACTCACGCTTTTTTCAAAGCTCTGCTGTTTTTGGGCTCCGGCGCAGTAATCCATTCGATGCATCATGCCTACCATAAAGTTCATTCCCACGATGACGCTCAGGATATGCGCAATATGGGGGGATTGCGGAGTAAGACTCCAATCACATACTGGACTTTCCTGATTGGAACTTTGGCGATCTCCGGAATCCCGGGATTCTCCGGTTTCTTCAGTAAAGATGAAATCCTCTGGCAGGCCTACAGCAGCCCCCAGGGTCACTGGCTGCTCTGGCTGATCGGCGCCGTTGCGGCGGGGATGACCGCATTTTATATGTTTCGCCTGGTCTTTATGACATTTTTTAATGATTGCCGGGCCGGTGAGGCGGCCGAGCATATCCATGAATCCCCGGCAACCATGACGGTGCCCTTATGTGTTCTGGCTTTCTTAGCGGCGGTCGGAGGCTATCTTGGTGTCCCCCATGCGCTCGGCGGCAGCAATCTTTTTGAACATTTTCTTGAGCCGATTATGGGGATGGGTGATGGCAAACTTCTCCAGGATGCGGCCACAGCGGTTGCCCACGGTGCCCATCACGTTGTGCATGCGGCCGGAGAAACAATGCACGCCGCGGCCGGCCATGTTGCCGAAACCGTCCATACGGCGGCACATGCCGCGGCCGGTCACGCCGAAGTCGAAGCCCATCACGGTGGGCATCAGCCGCTCTGGCTTGAATATCTGCTGATGGTGATTTCGGTGGCTCTGGCCTGCGGCGGAATCTTTATTGCCTATATGCTCTATATCGTCAAACGAGAGATCCCGGCGGCGCTGGCGGAAAAATACGCCTTTATCCATAGATTGCTGCTGAACAAATGGTATATCGATGAACTTTACGACGTGGTAATCATTTCACCTTTACGCGGCTTCAGCTATTTTCTCTGGAAGGGAATAGATGTCGGAGTGGTTGATTACATCGTCAACGGCGTTGCCCGGATCGTTGGCTGGGGGAGCACGGCGGTGCGTTATATGCAGTCCGGTTATGTGCAGAGTTACGCGGTGTCAGTGGTTTTCGGGACGGTGGTTTTACTCGCCTACTATTTCCTGAAGGCGCTGTAGGCGGCATCAACGGCAAGTTAGCTTGAATAATTTAATCAATATTTACAAATCCCATATACACAAAAATAGCTACTGCAGGGAGAGCGATAGATGAATGAACTAGGTTTTCCGATAATCAGCCTTGTGACCTTCTTTCCGATCTTCGGGGCTTTGGTCCTGATGTTTATCGATAAAGAGGCGAAAGATACACTTCGAGGCACAGCCATGGTTTTTGCCATGATTGAGTTCTTTATCTCGTTGCCGATCATCTTTGCTTTTCAGAGCGGTACCGCGGATATGCAGTTTGTTGAACGCTATACCTGGGTTAAAAGTGCCGGATTGAGCTATTATATCGGCCTTGACGGTATCAGCCTCTGGATCTTTATGCTGACTACTTTTTTAACTCCGATTTGTGTTCTGTGCTCCTGGACCTATATCCAGAAACGGGTCAAAGAATTTATGATCTGTCTGCTTCTCCTGGAGACCGCGATGCTCGGGGCTCTGGTCTCCCTTGATCTGATTCTTTTCTACATCTTCTGGGAACTGATGCTGATTCCGATGTATTTCCTGATCGGGGTCTGGGGCGGAGACAACCGGATTTACGCAGCGGTCAAGTTTTTTATCTATACCGCCGCCGGTTCGGTTTTTATGCTGCTGTCAATCTTCTTCCTTTATTACCTTAACCACAAGATGACCGGCGTTTATACTTTCGATCTTTTGGAACTTTATAAACTCAATATCCCGGTCGCGACCCAGTTCTGGCTGTGTCTGGCATTTTTTGTCTCCTTTGCCATCAAGGTTCCGATGTTCCCGTTGCATACCTGGCTGCCCGATGCTCATGTACAGGCGCCGACTGCCGGTAGTGTGATTCTGGCGGGCGTCCTCTTGAAGATGGGGACTTACGGTTTTATGCGCTTTGCGATCCCGCTTTTTCCCTATGCCAGTAATCAGTTTACGCCGGTGATTGCGACTTTGGCGGTGGTCGGTATTATTTACGGGGCCCTGGTCGCATTGATTCAGCCGGATATGAAAAAACTGGTTGCCTATTCCAGCGTCAGCCATCTTGGCTATGTTATGCTGGGAATCTTCGCCTTTAATATGCAGGGTGTCGAAGGGGGCCTTTATCAGATGCTTAACCACGGTGTCAGCACCGGGGCACTGTTTTTGATTGTCGGGATGCTTTATGAACGGCGGCATACGCGGATGATCAAGGATTTCGGTGGGATTGCCAAAGTTATGCCGGTTTTTGCAACCTTCTTTATGATTATGACCTTATCCTCGATTGCGGTTCCCGGTACCAATGGTTTTGTCGGTGAGTTTATGATTCTGGTCGGCGCTTTCCGTTCTTTGCCGATGCATGCGGTTTTCGCCACCTCAGGGGCTATCCTTGGTGCCCTCTATATGCTCTGGATGTATCAGCGGGTTATGTTCCAGCCGCTCGACAATGAGAAAAATAAAGTCCTGAAAGACCTTAATGTTCGGGAGATTGTAACCCTTTTGCCGCTGGCGATCCTGGTTTTCGTTATGGGCTTTTTCCCCGGCTATTTCATCAATAAAATGAATGCGTCATGCGAGCATTTTCTGAAAACCTATGACCAGCAGGTGGCTATGTATAAACAGCAGGTTGAAGACAGCAGTCAGGCCAAACTTGCTCAGGTTATGTCGGCCAATCAGTTAAAAAGTACTTTAAGCGATTAAACAGCTGTAAATATTGTTTTTATCCTGAATATTCAATTATTACTTATTACACTTTTATAAGATAAATTTGGAGGAGAGTGATGGAAATGCTGGATTTTGTTGTCCCGGCACTTAATCTTAAGGCGATTCTGCCGCAGCTGATATTGGCATTAACGGCGTTGACAGTTCTTTTAGTCGATGTTTTTGCCAAAGAGAAAGGGAAAACTTCCCTCGGCGCATTGTCTTTTACAGGGGTTCTTTTCGCCTTGATCGCTCTCGTACTTTCGCGTGGCAGCCATGAGTCGGCCTACTCCGGGATGCTGATGGCTGATGGCTTCGGCTTTTTTATCACGCTGATCGTCTGCATTGTTACTATTTTGACGATTCTCGCCTCGATGAATTACGAAAAGATCTGTAAAAATATAAAAGTCGGTGAATTCTACTGCTTGATGCTTTTTGCCGCTTTCGGCATGTCCTTTATGGGCAATGCCGGCAACCTGATAATGATCTTTGTCGCCCTGGAGACGATGTCGATTTCAATCTATGTTCTGGCCGGGTTTAAGACCGATGATGCCAAATCAATCGAATCAGCCCTTAAATATTTCCTGCTTGGAGCTTTTGCCTCAGGTTTTCTCCTCTTCGGTTTTGCCCTGGTATACGGTGCCGGCGGGACCCTTGACATCGTCAAACTGGGGAAATTTTTCACCGCCAACCCCGATGCCCTGCATCACCCGATGGTTATGGGCGGCATCGCCCTGATGACTGTCGGCTTCGGTTTCAAGATTGCCATGTTCCCGTTCCATATGTGGACTCCGGATGTTTATGAAGGGGCGCCGACCGTGGTTACCGGTTTTATGGCAACCGGCGTGAAAGCGGCCGCCTTTGCCGCGCTTATCCGGGTCTTTTTTGTTGGTTTTGCCCCCTTGCAGGCGGACTGGACGACGATTATGTGGGTCGGTGCATTTTTGACGATGACGATCGGTAACCTGGTCGCGATCGTCCAGACCGATATAAAACGGATGCTGGCCTATTCCAGTATCGCCCATGCCGGTTATCTCCTGGTTGGTTTCGTTGTCGGAACCGATCTCGCCCGCTCGGGAATGCTTTTTTATCTCTTGGCCTATGCTTTCGCCAATATCGGTGCTTTAGCCGTGATTTCGGCCATGGGTAAGGATGGCAAAGAATACACTGAACTTAGCGATTATTCCGGCGTCGGCTTCAAATATCCCTTCCTCGGTCTGATGATGTCGGTCTTTATCTTTTCAATGGCGGGAATTCCACCGGCGGCGGGCTTTATGGGGAAATTCTTCATTTTTTCCGAAGCAATCAAATCCGGCTATATCTGGCTTGCGGTCTTCGGCGTAATTAACAGCGTGATTTCACTTTACTATTATCTTGGCGTCATTGTCCGCATGTATTTCCGGGAGCCCGACCGGGAGATCAGCATTATGGCGCCGACCGGAACCATGGTCGCCGCCCTCTCCATCGCCGCCTTCTGCATACTCCAGATGGGAATCTTCCCCTCATACATCTGGGATTTGGCCCGTGAGTCAGTTAAAATGATAATGTAATCAGGCTTTGCGAAAAAATTTACTTGACCAGAGGGTGTGATTTGATCACACCCTTTTTTTGTTTAAAACAAAAGTAACAATTGCGCCAAATCCGGGGTCGGGAGCGGTTTTTCTCCGCTAGGCGTTAAGATTTCTGTTTTTCCTTTAAGCTCGCTGCGCCCGCCTTGCAAAACTCGCTTACGCTATTACAGAAGGTGCGCGCGGTCCTGGACAGGGAAAAATGAGTTGAAACAAAAAAGTAAAAGGAACGTAAAAGGGCTGCAACTTGTTAAAGTTGCAGCCCTTTTATTTTTGTGGTGCCGAAGGCCGGAATCGAACCGGCACGGGTGCTCACCCACTACCCCCTCAAGATAGCGTGTCTACCAGTTCCACCACTTCGGCAGCAGAGCGGATTCGCTGATTCTGCTTGCGAAACCGGTGGACTTCTAAACTAAATCTTGAAACTTGTCAAGTGATTGTTGGCTTTTTGCCGGAGTTTTCAGGCCGGGATTCAGACGCTGATGTCGACCAGAAGGCCGGTCCCGCTTATGATCTCTTTAATCAGAAGTTCAATCTTTTCCGGAGAGTAGAAAAAACGTTTATTGAGTTGGCGGCATATCTGACGATTGCTGTGGCAATCGTAGGCTCTAAGCTCGAAGCCGTCCGGTATCTCCAGCAGGGAGATGTGCAAGCCGTGTTCATGGAGTTTGAGTTTTTTGCAGGTCTGTTTTAGGATGGACAGGATTTCACGATAGTCACGGTTGTTTTTTTTACGTTTCGGGCTTGGGGTCGCGGGTAAATAGGGTGGCGTTCGCTCCCTGCGGGTACGGCGCTTTCTTAGGTTTAATGGCGGAGTGTATTGCGCTACGGAAATTATTGGAATCTGATTCGGCTCTGCCGGCGGGGTTCTGGGTGATTCATACATGGGCGGCTCACTTGAATTGAGTTATTAATTGACAGCCTGATGACAATTTGGTGTCTATCTGTTTATAGAAGCAGTCTATCTTGAATGTTCCGGTCTGTCAAGGGTGAGAGTTTTTGTGCTGGAGTGCTTACTTGACATTCTTATAAGATAAGCTTATCAATAGGTAACTATTCAGCCGAATCCGGGGTCGGGCGCGGTTTTTCTCCGCTAGGCGTTAAGATTTCTGTTTTTCCTTTAAGCTCGCTGTGCCCGCCTTGCAAAACTCGCTACGCTCAAACAGTTGCAATGTTGATGGGCTCCCGCTCGCTTCCGAAAAACAACGAAATCGTTTCCGCAACCGCTTACGAAAAACCACCCCCGCCCCCTCCAGAAGGTGGGGGTAAAATTTGGCTGAATAGTTACATCAATAGTTACAAATCAATTACAGTTTTTATGGTCTGAGGAGCATTGATGTTAAAAAAATCTTTGCCGCCGCTGGCGCATCGGCTGCGGCCGCGGGACTTGTCTGAATTTGTCGGCCAGCGGCATCTTCTCGGAGAGAAGGGCTTTATCGGGATGATGCTGGCCCGCGGACATCTGGATTCGATGGTCTTCTGGGGGCCGCCGGGCTGTGGTAAAACAACCCTGGCGAATCTGCTTGCCGGGGCGGTCGCGGCTGATTTTCACCGGCTTTCCGCCGTAACCGCCGGAGTGGCTGATATTCGGAAAATTGCCAAAACCGGCCGGGAAAATCGGGAAAAAGGTCAGCGGACCGTGCTTTTCCTGGACGAGATTCACCGATTCAATAAAGCCCAGCAGGATTTTCTCCTGGCCCCGGTCGAAGAGGGGGCCTTGATTCTTCTGGGGGCGACGACGGAAAATCCCTCTTTTTCCATTATTACGCCGCTGCTTTCCCGGGTGCGGGTTGCCGTTCTGAAAGCGTTATCGATTGAAATGAGTCTTGAATTGCTGCGAAAAGCTGTGCTCAGACTGGCTGATGATTACGGACGCGGGGTAACTGTTGCCGATGGGGTTCTGGAGCGGATTGCCGTTTTTGCCGAAGGTGATGCCCGCCGGGGCTTGAATTTGCTGGAGACGGCCTTTATTAATCTTGACCCTGAGCGTTGTCAACTGCGGGAAGAAGATCTTAAGCCTTTGCTTACGGGCCGGGGGCTGGCCTATGACCGCGATGGGGAGGAGCATTTTAATCAGATTTCGGCTTTTATTAAAAGTATGCGGGCCGGGGATCCGGATGCCGCCCTCTACTGGCTCGGGCGGATGCTGATTTCCGGAGAGGAGCCGCTCTATCTGGCCCGGCGTATGATTCGTTTTGCCAGTGAGGATATCGGCAATGCCGCCCCGCAGGCTTTGCAACTGGCGATAAACGCGCGTCAGGCTTACGAAACCCTGGGTTCGCCGGAAGGCGAACTGGCGCTTTATCAGGTGGCGGCCTATCTGGCGACAGCGCCGAAAAGTGACGCGGTTTATCTGGCGATGAAACGGGTGATTAAAGAGATTAAAAAAAGCGGCAATCAGCCGGTGCCGCTGCAGGTGCGCAATGCCCCGACCGGTTTACTGCGGGAACTTGGCTACGGCTCCGGTTATGTTAATCCGCATCGTGACAAAATAAATCCCGGCCTGATTGTCGCGCTGCCGGAAAAGCTTGTCGGTCTGTCCTTCTATCAGCCGAGCGAAAATGGTTATGAGGCCACAGTAAATCAGCGTTTGCGTGAGCGGGAGCAGCTTCTGCGGCAATTACGCTCGGCGGCCGTTCCGAAACCGGCGTCTGCTTCAGGGAGTAAATCTTAAGTAAAATGTCGGAAGCAAGGTCAGATATACCGGCTCCTCTGGCGGAAAAGCTGGAAGCATTGCCGGATCAGCCCGGGGTCTATCAGTTTCTCGATAGTAATGGCCGGATTCTTTATGTCGGGAAAGCGATTTCGCTCTCCAAACGGGTACGTTCCTATTTTTCCGGGAAACCGGATCGGGCCAAGACGGCGCTGCTGATAAAAAAAATCGCTGATCTGGAAATTATTTTGACCGCCGGCGAGGTTGAAGCCCTGCTTTTGGAGAATAACCTTATTAAAGAGCGGCGCCCGCCTTTTAATATTGACCTTAAAGATGATAAAAATTATCCCTATGTGCGCCTTGATCGGCAACAGAAATTTCCCCGTTTTGAGGTGGTGCGCCGCCGTAAGGCCGATGGTGCCCGCTATTTCGGTCCCTATCCGGCCGTCGGCGCCCTGCGCAAAACCTTAGCTCTGCTCAATAAGCATTTTCTCCTGCGGCGTTGTCGGGGTGAGCGTTTCGCCAATCGGGTGCGTCCTTGTTTGAATTATCAGATGCGGCTTTGTTCCGGGCCCTGTTGTAACCAGGTGTCGCCGGCGGAGTATCGCCGCCGGATCGTATCGGCGGCTTTGATTCTCGGCGGCCGCGGAGAGCCGGTTTTGCGGAGTTTGAAACGTGAAATGGCCAAAGCCGCGGCCGCGTTGGATTTTGAACGGGCCGCCGGGCTGCGGGACGCGGTCGCTGATCTTGAACTGGTGCTGGAAAATCAGGCGATTGATGCCGGTCGGGACGAAGATGTTGATGTTGTCGGCTGCGCTTTCGCTGCGGACGGCACCGGGGCCCTCTATCTTTTAACTATCCGGCGCGGAAATGTAATCGGCGGGCGTCCTTTTTTGTCGGCTGATTACGGGGGTGATTCCGAAGATTTGGCCGGGGCTTTTTTGCAGCGCCATTATGGCGAAGCTGGAGTCGGTGAGACGCCGCCGCCGCTGATTATAGTCTCCTCTCTGGGGGAGGGGGGGGCGGCTTTGATTGACTGGCTCGAAAATCTGAGTGGTCGGCGGGTGCGTTTGCAGGTGCCTGAGCGTGGTCGGCGCCTGCAGCTTCTGCGGCTGGCGGAAAAAAATGCCTTTGAGTTTCTGCAGCGCCGGAAATCGTGGGCTGATTTTCCGGAATCGGCGCTGACAGAGCTTGCTCGGCTCTGTCATTTAAAGCAGGCTCCGGCAGTAATTGAAGGGGTTGATATCTCAAATCTGCAGGACGAAAATGTGGTTGCTTCCCTGGTCTGCTTTCGTGATGGTAAGGCGAGTAAAAGTGAATACCGCCGCTATCGTCTCGATAATGCCCCGCCGGATGATTTTGCCCGGATGGCGCTGGTTATCCGGCGGCGTTTTTGTGGCGCTGCCGGTCGGCCGCTGCCGGATCTTATGCTGCTTGACGGGGGGCGGCCGCAGCTGGCCGCGGTCAGCCGGGTTTTGTTGGAGTTGGGTGTTTCCGTGCCGCTTCTGGCGATAGCCAAAGGCCGCGATGAACGCGGCGCCAAAAAAAACGCGATTCCGGATATTTTTTTTCAGCCGGGGCGCAAGGAGACGCTTAATCTGGGGCCGCGCGCGCCGGCGTATCGTCTGCTGCAGCAGGTGCGTGATGAAGCGCATCGTTACGCGATTAGCTATCACCGGTTGCTGCGGCAGCAGGGGCGGGAAACCCTGCTGCTGGAGATTGACGGGGTTGGAAAAAAACGGGCGCGGCAGCTCTTGAAAATGTTCGGCAGTGTTGAAGCCCTCAACTCGCTTACGCCGGAAGAGATGGCGCAAAAAGCGGCAATTCCGCTGTCGGTTGCCCGTAATATAGCGGATTTCCTGCGCTGGGTGTGAGCTTGAGGATATTTCCTCAGCCGGGCTTGAATCGTTTTTCCGATTGTGTTTTTACTCAGCCTGTATTAGTAGTTAACCGTAATCCTGAACAAGAGATGTTTTACGATATGGCTTCCGTTTCGCAGGTTAAGGAGAATTGAATTTATGGCAAGAAAGATAATGTTGACCGGGGCCGGCAGTCAACTCGGTCGGACAATTTACGCGCTGTTGAAAATCCAGGATGATACCGAGGTTCTGGCGTTGCGGCGTGATGAACTTGATATCCTGGATGAGACTGCGGTCAGAGCGACGGTTGCGCGCTTAAAGCCCTCGGTTATCATAAACTGTGCCGGATTTAATGATGTGGTCGCGGCCGAAAATCGGCTGGCGACCAGGCTTCCGGTTAATACCCGGGGGGTTTTTAATCTGGCTAAGGCGGCAAAAGAATTTCGGGCCTATCTCTGTACTTTCAGCAGTAAATTTGTTTTTGACGGGAAAAAAGCGCAGCCCTATGGTGAAGATGATGATTACTGGCCGCTTAATCAGTATGGTTTATCAAAGCACGGCGGCGAAGAGATGGTCGGCAATCTTTTAGAAAATTTTCTGATTATCCGTAGTGACCTGCTTTATGGCGGCGGCAATGATTTTGTCAGCCGGATACAGCGGGAACTTGAAGCCGGAAACCCGGTTAAAGTGAGCGATGATTTTTTTGTCGCCCCGACTTATCTTGGTGATCTGGCCGCGGCGACGCTGGCTTTAGTCTATGAATGGGCGGTCGGAATTTATCATTATACAAATGATGCCGGGAACGGTATAAATTGTTATGAATTTGCCCGGGCGATTGCGGAGTTGTCGGATCTTGATGCCTCACTGCTGCGGGCGGTGCCGGTGCTGGAGACCGGCTGCGGCGCTCCTTTGTCGCTGCCGCCCCGGGCTATTTTGAGTGTTGAACGGTTCCGGGAGATGTTTCCCGCTCTGGTCCGTCCCTGGCGCGAGGCTCTGGCGGCTTATCTGCTACGCTGAACGGCAGTTTTTTTTAAGGGTTGCCAGGGTTGCCACGTTAATAGATTTCCGGCCGGCGGTCATTGTAACAGGCGATGGTACTCCGGGTCTGCTTGATTTTGTTAAGGACAATGGTGGCGCTGAAAGCGCCCTGGCGCGGCGCCGCCGTCAGGGCGGGCTGGCCCCAGGGGTCGTAGATGGCGGAGCGGCCGGGGAAATGGTTTTCAATGCCCCGGCCGATACGGTTGCAGGCGGCGACATAACACTGGTTTTCGATGGCCCGGGCTTTGAGCAGGGTTTGCCAGTGGTCGACACGGGGCTTGGGCCATTGGGCGCAGATTAACAGCAATTCGGCACCTTTAAGGGTCAGGCCGCGGCTAAGTTCGGGGAAGCGGAGGTCGTAACAGGTCAGCAGGCCGACCGGCAGGCCGTAGATATCTATGAGACAGAGCTTTCGGCCCGCGGTAAAATGCTTATCTTCTTCCATAAGTGAGAAGAGATGGATTTTGCGATAGGCGGCTATCTGCCGGCCGCCGGGGTCGAGCAGGAAAAATGTGTTGTAGAAATGATGGTTGTCGGCCTCGACCAGGCTGCCGCCGATATAGCTGTTGTGCTGTTGCGCGGTCAGGGCCAGTTGCTCAAGAATGAACGGGGTGGTTTCGGCCAGTCGGGTAAAATTTTTATAGTCATAACCGCTGCTCCAGAGCTCGGGAAGCAGGATAATATCCGGCGCGGCCGAGCTGGAATCAAGGAGTCTGTGAAAACGAGCCAGATTTTTTTCGGGTCGGCCTGAGACGACATTCATCTGGATTAAGCTTATAGTGATGCTTCGGCGCTGCATTGGTAAAATGGTTTTCCGTCGGGGATTGCAGTTAAAGTTTGTCGGTTTGGCCGGCCGGTAAAAAAATACGGCGCCATCAGCCTTGAATATTTATGATTTATAGTATACCATATAATAATGTATGGCAAGCGGGTTCCGGAAAAGATTTTCGGCCGGTTTCATTGATACTGAAATTAGGGAGGGGAGTTTATGAAAATTAAGGTTTATCGCAAATTTGTGAATACCAGTAATCGTCAGCGTGTATTGCTGCGGCCGATGGCGGCTCAGGATAAGGAGGCTGTGATTGAGATGTTCTGTCGTAAGGCAACCGCTGAAGATGTTCGTTACCTGAAAGATGATGTGCGGAGTGCTGAGCTGGTCGCCGGCTGGTTTGCGGATATTAATTATGATAAAGTGGTGCCGCTCCTGGCCTTTCATAATGACGCGCTGGTTGGTGACGCGACTTTGCATCGGCGCCGGGGGGCGGAACGTCATATTGCCGAGTTGCGGATTTTCCTGACGAAAGAGTTCCGCGGGGTCGGTCTCGGGATGCAGTTGCTGGAGGAGTTGGTTGAAATCGGCCGCGAGATGGGGTTGCATATGCTGGTGGCGGAAATTGTTTCAGAGGAGCTTTCCGTAATTAAGGCGTTTCGGAAGTTGGGTTTTGTTCGTCACGCCGAGATTGACGACTATTTTATGGATGTCGATGGCGGCCTGCACGATGTTTCATTGATGGTACTACCGTTGTCGGCCCGGAAAGAGTATCTCTTTTAGTCTCACGTCGATTGTTTTCTTGGCGATAAACAATAAAGCGCTTGACAAAGACTTGAGAGCGGCGTATAAGGCGCTTCCTTTCGCGGCCCGCTGATTGGCTTTGTCGGCAATGCGAAACGGGTTCTTTTGAAAAAGAGAAAGAAAATATAGCCTTTGTCAGGGCGGTGAAAAAGCGCTTGACAAAGATATCTGAGAAGCGTATAAAGCGCCTCCTTTAGTGAGCCGGTCAAAAACGGTTAGCGGCTTACGCTAAGTAAATGTTCTCTGAAAAAAATAAAATGGTTATGATTTTGCCGGGCTGAAAATGCTTGACAAAGATACTTAAGAAGCGTATAAGGCGCTCTCCTTCGGCTGACGGTTATCGCAGTTGCGGGTGGCACTTAATCAGATTTATGCAATCTGAAGCTTGAAAAAAGTTCTTGACAAAAAGAATCAATCGGCATAAAATGACCGTCCGTTCTCAATGAGATTTTGGCATTGCTGACGGTTAGAAATCGATCTTTGAAAACTGAATAGGATTAATTGTACAGCTGTTTCGAGCAGAACAAACATGTAACAAACAAACGTGAAGTAAGCTTTGCGTTAATTTCTTGATTAAACTGAAGAGTTTGATCCTGGCTCAGAACGAACGCTGGCGGCGTGCTTAACACATGCAAGTCTTACGAGAAAGTACCTTTCGGGGTACGAGTACAGTGGCGCACGGGTGAGTAACACGTGGGTAACCTACCCTTCAGTTCGGGATAACATTTCGAAAGGAGTGCTAATACCGGATACGTTCATTTGGACTTCGGTCTTTTTGAGGAAAGATGGCCTCTATACTATGCTATCACTGATGGATGGGCCCGCGGGACATTAGCTTGTTGGTAGGGTAACGGCCTACCAAGGCGACGATGTCTAGCTGGTCTGAGAGGATGATCAGCCACACTGGTACTGGAACACGGACCAGACTCCTACGGGAGGCAGCAGTGGGGAATATTGCGCAATGGGGGAAACCCTGACGCAGC